>DASYQE010000087.1:0-2480 GCA_036005805.1 Candidatus Polarisedimenticolia bacterium
CGCGGTCGCGAAGAATCTCAGGTTGGACGAGGCGCGCGGGATCTCCAGGCTGCGCGCCAGCGCCAGCGGCTTGCCGGTGTCGATCGACTCGGCGCGCGCCAGCTCCTCGAGCGACGCGTCGATGCGGTCGGCCAGCGCGAGCAGGAACCGGGCCCGGGCCTCTGCCGGCAGCCGCGACCAGGACGGGAAGGCCCGCTCGGCCGCGCGCACCGCCGCCTCGACATCCTGCGCGTCGCTGTCCGGGACGGTGCCGTAGACGCGCCCGGTCGCCGGCTCGACGTTGTCGAGCCGCTGCCCGCCGATCGGCGGGACGAACGCCCCGTCGATGAAGTTGAGGATGTCGCTCATCGGAAGTCCGTCGCCTGACGCGCAGACGCTACGATGCCCCGGAGGACGGCGTCAAGCGCAGCACGTGCTGGGCCGCGCCGGGCAGGAAGGGGGTCGCCTCCCCCGTCACCCACGCCTCGTGGCCGGCGCGGTAGTACGGCGACAGCGGGTGACCGCTCTGGCCGCCGGGCATGTGGAACAGCCCCTGCTCTTCGTGGCCGGGAGAAACGACCATCCGCTCCGAGGCGCCGAACTCGGGAGCCTGCACGCGCGGCATGCTGCTGTCGCCGGGGAGCGGCCGCGGCGCCATGTCGAGCCAGGTGCTGAGCTGCGGCACCGCGCGGCTCAGCGGGTGCTGCATTTTCAGGATGTTGCGCCGGCCCCACGTGGCCTGATCGAGCGGCGTACCGTCCTTCGTCAGCGCGGTCAGCGCGCGGTCGAGGTCCGCGAGGAGCGCCTCGTCCCACGTCGTGTAGGCGCGCGGCAGCAGGTGCGCCGGCCGCTCGCGGATCAGGCGCCACACCGGCCCTTCGCGCATCGGAATCGAGCCGGTGTCGAAGTCCGGGTCCGCCTCGTGGCAGCGCGTCGTCAGGGCGTCGAGCAGCTCGCCGGTCACTTCGGTCCGGAAGGCGCGCACGATGCGATAACCGGCCGATTCGATCGCCGCGCGCCCGGCCCAGGCCTCGACCAGCCGGCGCGCGGCGGCGCGGTCGGGCGAGGCGGCCGCCGCCTCCGGCGTCAGGGCCGCGAGGAGCAGGTCGCGCCAGCGCGACAGGAACAGCGCCCGGTCGTCGAGCTGCACGTGCAGGAGGTCGAGCGGCGTCGCGCGCGGCAGCGCGCGCAGGTCGTCGCGGATCTGCCGGGCGCGCGCGCCGAGGTCGAGCCCGCCGTCGCCGATGAGGTCCGCCGCCCGGCCCGAGACGGTGCGGGCGTTGGCGGTCCACAGCCTCCCGTCCGGCGGATCGATCACGCGGGGCGCCTCGTCCGGGTCGAGGAAGCCGTCCCAGCGGCGCTTGCCGTCGGCCCAGGACGAAGGCAACCGGCCGTCGAGCCCGACCCGGCGCGGCACGCGGCCGGCGATGGTCCAGCCGATCCGTCCCGAGGCATCCGCGACGACGGCGTTCTGCTCCGGGATTCCGCAGGAGGCCGCAGTGCGCAGCGCCCCTTCGAGATCGTGCGCGTCCTCCATGTGCAGCAGGCCGAGATCGACGCCGCCCGGCTGGTGCGCCGTCCAGCGCAGGGCGCGCGGTCGCCCCGCCGGATCGTGATCGACGACCGGTCCCCAGATCGTCCACGGAAGGTCGATCTCCACCGGCGCCGCGCCCTTGACCGGGATCGACTCGCGCACGTGCTCGAGGCGCTTCATCCCGTCCGGCGTTCGGTACGAGTCGGCGTCGGCCGGGTCGGTTTCGAGCAGGACGAGGTCGCTCCAGTCCCCCTCGCTGTTGGTGAAGGCCCAGGCGACGTCGCCGTTGCTGCCCACCACGATGATGGGCGCGCCGGGGAGCATGACGCCGGTCACCCGGCGCTCGCGGTCTCCCTCGCGCCAGACGAGCGACGCGTGGTACCAGGTGTTCGGAATCGACAGCCCGAGGTGCATGTCGCTGGCGACGAGCGCGTGTCCGTCGGCGGTGCGTGACGCCGCGACCGCCCAGTTGTTCGACCCGGCATGGAGCGCTTCGTCCCGCTCCGCATCGACACGACGCGCGATCCCTTCCTGCGGCTCGAGGCTGAAATCGTCCGCGCCCGGCACCGGCGGCGACGCGAGGGCCTCCCCTTCGATCGGCGCATCCCATTCCGTGCCGCGCGGCGACAGGAACGCGAACGCCGGAGCCGGGAGCGTGTCGTGCATGACCGCGAGCGTCGCCTCCCGCCGGCCGGTGTCGTCCTGCAGCCGCAGGAACATGGCGTCGACGACGAGGAAGGTGTCCTCGGGGCGCCACGGCGCCGGCTTCGAGCGCAGCATCAGGTACTCGAACGGCGGCTGCCGCAGGGCGGCGAGCCCGGCGTTCACCCCCGCCGCGTAAGCCTCGAGCAAGGCGCGGTCGCCCGGCGGCGTGTCCGCGAGTGCCCGCTCGGCGAAAGCGCGGAAGCGGTTGCGCCGCACGCCCTTGTCGGCGTCGAGCAGGGCGGGCCCGATCAGCTCCGCCAGG
>DASYQE010000088.1:0-57549 GCA_036005805.1 Candidatus Polarisedimenticolia bacterium
CGCCGCGGGCGGCGGGCCCCGGGAGGGGGCGGCCGGGGGTGGTAGGCGCGAGCGGATTTGAACCGCTGACTTCTACCGTGTCAAGGTAGCGCTCTCCCCCTGAGCTACGCGCCTGCACCTCGTGTCCAGGAAAGCCGCGGAGGCGGCCTTCGTTGTTCTGCGAAGCGCGTAGTCTAGGATCCCCGTCGCGGCCGTGTCAACTGTTGAAAAGAGAGCGGGTTGCGGGGCCGTTCGGGCTGGTATCATCCACGTTTCCGGGCGGAGAGGGGCACCGTGCTGATCGTCATGAAGGTGGACGCGACCGAGGCGCAGGTGCGCCAGGTCGAGGAGCGCATCCGCAGCCTCGGCTTCCGGCCGAACCCGATTCCCGGGTCCGAGCGCACCGCCATCGGGATCACCGGCAACGCCGGTCCCATCGATCCGGCCGAATTCGAGGGCCTGCCGGGGGTCAAGGAGGCCATCCGGGTCACCCGTCCGTACAAGCTGGTGAGCCGCGAGGTGAAGCCGGCCGACTCCGTGATCGACGTCGGCGGCCGCCCGATCGGCGGCCGGCACATCGCCGTCATCGCCGGCCCCTGCGCCATCGAGTCGGAGACGCAGACGCGCACCATCGCCACCGCGGTGGCGGAGGCGGGCGCCGATTTCTTCCGCGGGGGCGCCTTCAAGCCGCGCACCTCGCCGTACTCGTTCCAGGGGCTCGGGCTCGAGGGACTGAAGATCCTGGCGCGCGCGCGGCAGGAGACCGGGCTGCCGATGATCACCGAGGCGGTGGACGAGGAGTCGATGGCGATGGTGGAGGACTACGCCGACGCCGCCCAGATCGGCGCGCGCAACATGCAGAACTTCTCCCTCCTGAAGCGGGCGGGACGGGCGCGGCTGCCGATCTTCCTCAAGCGCGGGCTGTCGGCGACGCTCGAGGAGCTGCTGATGGCGGCCGAGTACATCGTCTCGGAGGGCAACTACCGCGTCTTCCTGTGCGAACGCGGCGTGCGCACCTTCGCCGATCACTCCCGCAACACGCTCGATCTGGCGATCATCCCGAGCGTCAAGGCGCTCAGCCACCTGCCGATCCTCGTGGACCCGAGCCACGGCACGGGGCGGCGGGACAAGGTGCGCCCGCTGTCGTGCGCGGCGATCGCCGCGGGGGCCGACGGGATCATGGTCGAGGTGCACCACGAGCCGCACAAGGCCTTGAGCGACGGCCCGCAGGCCATCCTGCCCGCGGATTTCGCGGCGCTGGTGAAGAACGTCCGCGCCGTCGCGGCCCTGTTCGATCGCGACTGAGGAACATCGCCGTCCTACGGTTCCGTGACGCGGGTGACCGAATCGTCACGGCCTTCCGATTCAGCCCTCTCCTTTGCGCCTGAATTCGCGGGCCTTACTGGTACGCAGGTTGCTCGACCGGAGCCGGGCACTGCGTGGCCCGGAGGGCAGGGGATGGCACGCACGAACGAGATTTTCCTGATCGACGGCGACGCGGTCATGAAGCGCACCGGCTCGCGTGCGGGAGTTCCCGCGGGGTCGACGGTGCTCGATGAACCGCGTCCGGCCGCGGCGAACGGAAAAAGCTCGGCGCGTCCGGCGGCGGCGGCGACCCTGTCGATGTGGATGTGGGGAACCGGTCAGATTCTCAACGGCGACCGTGATCTGGCGGTGCTCCTGATGCTGTGGCAGGTTCAGATCGCCGCGCTGCACTATCTCGTCTGCATGACCTGGGGGAGCCTGCGGCGCCTGGCGCACCTGTTCTTCGTCAGCGAGTGGGAGATGCTCCTGGCGTGCGCCGCGCTCGACTTCTGGTTCATCTTCCTTTGGCTGTTCAACGTGTCGCAGGCGTACCGCAGCGCCGAGCGCCAGCGGGGCACGTTCACAGGGCTGAGGCGGTGGTGGCTGTCGGGGACGGCGTCACTGATGGTGCCGGGCTGGGGGCAGATCCTGAACGGGCAGCGATGGAAGGGGCTGTTCTTCCTGTTCGCCTTCCTGACGCAGGGCTGGCTGCTGGCGTTCTACTTCATGACGCCGCTCTACCGGGTCGTCTCCGACCTCGATCCGAACCAGACCCTGCTGCGGGCGGTGATTCAGGGGGGACAGATCACACTTGGAGCCACAGCCCTGCTGTGGCTCCTGAGTGTCTACGACGCGGTCCTGGTGGCCCGCCTCACCAGAACCCGCGTTCGGTAGTCTTCGAAGGACTCCTGCGGGCGCGACCCGGCCGATCGCGCCCGGCTCGGTCCTTCTTACCTCTGGCTGTACGCGCCCTGCTCCGCCCGACCCTGCACAACCGTGTAGAGCTCTTCGTACGGGTTGCGCACGGTGTCCTTCGGGCCGCGAGTGTAATCACTCGCGAAACGCAGCCCGAACGGCTGAGTGACGGTGCTGACGGGTGGTGCGGGAATCGAGTCGGCCGCGCCAGTCGAGACCGCCGCCGCCCCACCAGGCTTCACGAAACTGCCTGTCTTCGCCGACTGGATTTCCTTGGCGAAGCAGATCGGACAGGGCGTGTAACCGGCCTCGAGCGCACCGTCGATCGACTTTTCCACGCCGCGGCCGCGGATGTCATCCGAGCCGACCTTGTGGAACACGACGCCGGGCTTCGTGACCAGCACACGATCCCCCTGGCTCTCTCCCGCAACGACCGGGATGAGCGCCACGACCCCCAGCGCCACGGCCAATGCCATGCCGCTCCGGATCGGACTTTTCATGAGAAGACCTCCTTTCCCAGTGTGACCACCTGCGCCTAGATAGCACCACGACCGATCCCTGTCAACAACGGACCCGGCCCGGACGTGGTTGGTGCTGCGTGCGCACCGAATCCCGCGTGCGCACGCAATCGCTTCGGTACTATATTCCCGCCGCCGGTTCGGGACGAAACCGACGGCGCAACCGCCGCGACCGAGGCGGCAGAGGACACGTGCAGAGATGACGAAACGGGGATTCGGTCCGGCGGCTGTGGTGCGGGTGGGCATCCTTTCGGTCCTGGCGGTCCTGGGCGGCCTCATCTCCCCGGTTCCGGCGGCCGATCCGTCGCCGCAGCCCCCCGCCGCCGAGACGAAGCCGGCGCCGGACGCCCGGCCCCCGGTCGAGGCGAAAGCGACGCCTCCCGAGGACACGGAGTACCGGATCGGCGTCGAGGACATCCTCGCCATCTCCGTCTGGCGCGACCCCGACCTGACCCGGGAAGTGCCGGTCCGCCCGGACGGGCGCATCTCGCTGCCGCTGCTCCAGGACATCGATGCGGCCGGCAAGACCCCGAAGGAGCTGGCGCTGGACATCCAGCGTCGGCTCAAGGAGTTCCTGAGCAACCCGTCCGTCACCGTCATCGTGCGCGAGGTGAACAGCCTGAAGGCCTACTACCTCGGGGAGGTTCTGAAGCCGGGGCCGATCCTGCTGCGCTCGCAGGTGCGGCTCCTCCAGGGGATCGCCCTGGCCGGCGGCCTCACCCCGTACGGCGGGCGCGGCAGCATCGTCCTGTACCGCAAGACCGCCACGGGGGAGAAAGTCATCGAGCTCTCCTACCGCGAAATCGTCGGTGGCCGGAAACCCGAAGACAACCTGATGCTGGAACCGGGTGACACCGTCGTCGTCCGCTGACGCCGGGTCCCGGAGGATCCCCCGCCGGCCGGCGTCACGGCGCGGCCGGAAGGGCATCCCGATCGCGGCCCTGGGTCTCCTGCTCGCCGCGACGACCGGAACCGCCCCGCTCGCCGCGGAGGGGGACTTCGTCTGGAATACCGAGCTGCGCGAAATCTACTCCCAGAACGTGGAGCGTGTCGGCGGCGCTGACGGCGAGGACGACATCATCAGCAGCCTGACGGCCACCGCCGAGATGCGCTTCCGCACCCCCCGATCCGAGAGCGCGTTCGGCTACACGCCCGAGTTGCTGAAGTACGCGCAGTTCACCGAGTTCGACCACCTCGATCACCACGAATCCGCGCGCTGGCTGGTGCGGCCGGGTGAGCGGTCGGAGTTCCAGATCCGCCAGGGCTTCTCGCTCAGCAGCCGGCAGGTCGGATTCGCCGATCTCGCCGGGGCGGGAGGCGGGCCGGGTCAGCCGGTCACCACGCGCACGGAGAGGACCGTCTGGGATTTCGAGCCGCACTGGACCGTTCATCCGAGCCAGCTGCACACCTTCCAGCTCGGGGCGCTGGTCCGATCCGAATCCTACGGGGGCGACACGCCGGTCTCGGGTGGCGGCGGATTCATCGACTCGGAACAGGTCGGCCTCCAGGCGCAGTACGACCTCCCGCTGGGGCGCTCGCAGACGCTCGGCGGAAGGATCAAGGGGGATCGCTACCGTTTCAGCCAGGACGACACGGCCATCGAAAGCGGCGCCTATGACCAGTTCTTCAACCTGGGGGTGAGCTGGAGCCTACGCCATCCCGGAACCTTCGATCTGGCCGGCTCGGCCGGCGCCTACCGCGCCAGCGGACAGGGCGTGGACAACGTCCTGAAGCCGACCGCCGACCTCGCCGGAACATGGCAGTGGATCCGCAAGGCGCTGCGCCTCGCCTACATCCTCGGGTACAGCAGCGGGGGCGGGCTGACGACGAGCGAGCAGAGCCAGTCGGTGGCGTTGAATTACAACGTGTCGTCGGCCCAGGGCTGGCTCTTCGGAACCTCCGCCAGCACCCTGCGCCGCCGGCCCCTGAACGAAGCGCTGCTGCAGAACGGAACCGTGACGGTGACCCAGGGCGGCGACACGCTCTACGGCTACCACGCCGACGTGTCCTTCGGCCGGCAATGGCGCACCGGCATCGCCCTGTCCGCGTCCGCCGGCTACCTGCACCAGCAGGAATCCGCCGGCGGGGGCGAAGTCAATGACCTGCACTTCATGGAAGGCTCCGTGGGGGTGCGCTACACACCCCCCGCCCCGCCCCCGCGCCCGGCTCGTCCGACCACCTGAGCGGCCCGACCGGGCGGCTCCCGGTCTCCGAACGGCCACGGTCGGTAATAGCCGAATCAGAAAACCGAAATATCACTTACAAGTTTGGCGGTTGTCAGAATGGCATTTCGTCATATATTACGGCCACTTCTCACCCCAGTAATGGCGGGTGCAGGGGCGCGGACCGGATGGCCGCTGGCCGCCGGGACCGTTGGTTCCTGCGTGGGGGCCCGCGCGGTCTGGGTGAGAAGCGGGGGTTGGGCACAGATGGACGCGTTGATCCTGGCCGCCGGCCATGGAACGGATCTCAATCCGCTCACGGCCCGGCGACCGAAGCATCTTCTTCCCATCGTCAATCGTCCGGGTCTCGCCTACATGATCGAGGCGCTGCGGGATTCCGGATTCCGGCGCGTCGCGATCACCGTCAACGGCGACGAACAGCACTACCGTCGCCTGCTCGGCGACGGCTCGGGTCTCGGCGTCGCGCTGTCGTACCTGAAGGAGCCGGCCCCGCTCGGCACGGCCGGCTGTCTGCGGGCGGCGCTCGAGTCCGAGCCCAACGACCCGCTGCTGGTGATCAACGCCAATCTCCTCATGGGCGTGGACCTGCGCCAGATGATGCGCGCGCACCGTGAGGCCGGAGCGGCCGCGACGGTCGGCGTCGTGCCGGTGCACGGCGCCTCCAACCCGCGCCCGCAGCGCGAGCGGCTGCACCTCGGGCAGGACGGCGGACTGCGCGGGCTCGAGGTGGACTACGAACGAGGCCCCGCCGAAACCGCCTACCGCATGGCCGGGATCTACCTGTTCGACCGGGCGAGCCTGAACCAGATCCCGGCGAACGTGTACTACGACCTGAAGGAGCAGTTCCTGCCGAAGCTCCTCGCGGGCGGCCGGCTGGTGCACACGCACCCGCTTTCGGGCTACCTGCGCGAGCTGAACAGCGCCGAGGACTACCTGCTGGCGCACTTCGATCTCTGCAACGGCCGCACCGGCTCGTCGCGCATCGGCGAGGAGCTGGCGGACGGCATGTGGGTGCAGGGCGTCGTCGATCTGCCTCCGGACGTCATCGTCGTCGGCCCGGTCGTGCTCGGGCCCGGCGTCGTCGTCGGCTCGGGAGCGCGGCTCGTCGGGCCGCTCGTCATCGGGCGGGGCTCCGAGATCGGCGAAGGGGCCCACCTGCGCGAGACGGTCATCGGCGAAGAGGTCTCGGTCGGGGCGCGGGCGCGCGTCGAGCGCTCCATCCTCGCGGACGGCCTGCGCGTCGGCGAAGGGGCGGTGCTGAAGGACAGCCTCGCCACCTCGCAGCCGCTGTCGGTCGGCGACCTGAACCTGGTCGAGCGCGACCTGAAGATCGTCGTCGCCTCGCTCCCGTTCGAGCGCTATCTCGGCGTCGGCGTGCGCCGCCGGAGCTACTCGGCGGTGAAGCGCGCCTTCGACATCGTCTTCGCCTCGCTGGCGATGGTCGCCGCGCTGCCGATCATGCTGGTGGTGGCGATCGCCACGGCGTGGGATTCGGGCTTCCCGATCCTGTTCAGGCAGAGGCGGTGCGGCCTGGACGGACGTCCTTTCACGATGCTCAAGTTCCGATCGATGCGTCCCGACGCCGAGCATCTGCGCCAGGGTCTGCGCGAGCGCAACGAAGTGGACGGACCGGTGTTCAAGATTTCCAACGACCCGCGCTTCACGCGCGTCGGCCGGTTCCTCCGGCGCTACAGCCTCGACGAGCTGCCGCAGCTCTGGAACGTGCTGCGCGGCGACATGAGCGTGGTCGGTCCGCGCCCGCTGCAGGACGCCGAGATGCGCGTCTGCCCGTCGTGGCGCGAGGCGCGCCTGAGGGTCAAGCCGGGCCTGACGGGCCTGTGGCAGGTGTCGTCGCGTGAGAAGGGTCGCTTCCAGGACTGGATCCAGCACGACCTGCGCTACGTGCGGACCCAGTCGTTCTTCCTCGATCTGAAGATCGTCGTGCGGACCATCCTCGCCCTCGCCAAGGGCCTCTAGGTTTTTTTTTCGCCCATGAGCCGGACAAGACGAACCGCGGCGGTGCACCCTGGAGCAGTCGCGGGCCAAAACGGCACAGGGAGAACCAAAGCGTCCCCCTCCGGTCCGGAACGGCCGGGCGCGCCGGCGGAGGCTGGGAGCGACGAGCGGATCCTGACCAGCCGGGAGGCGCGCGCCTTCCTGCGCATCGGCCGGACCAAGCTCCACGAGCTGACGCGGCGGCAGGTGATCCCCGCGTACCGCATCGGCGAAGGGCGGACGTCGTCGCTGCGCTACCTGCGCAGCGATCTGCTCGGCTGGCTGGTGCGCCAGAGGGTGTTCCGATGACCACCCCGCGTCCGCGCGTCCTGCTGGTGGTCAACAGCCTCGGCTACGGCGGCACCGAGCGGATGATCGAGCGCCTGGTGCTGGCGCTCGAGGCGCGCGGCGAAGTCCGCTACACCGTCGCGTCGCTCGAGGGACCGGGCCCGATCGGAGCGCGCCTCAAGGCGGCCGGCGTCGACGTGCGGGCGTTCCATCTCCCGGGCGGCGCCCTGCGGCAGATCCTCGGCGGCCGCCGCGCGCTGCGGCGCCTGCTGCGATCCGAGAGGTTCGACCTGGTCCACAGCTTCCTGTATCGTTCGCACTCCGCCTGCCGTCTGGCGCGCCTGGGGGCGCCTCTGGCGCTGCCGCTGATTTCCTCCGAGCGCTGCCTCGGTGACAACCGCGGGTGGGCCATCCGCACGGTCAACCGGTGGACCGGGGCCATGAGCGATCGGATCCTGGCGGTGTCGGCGGCCGTGGCGGAGACGCTGGTGCGGCGCGATCGGGTCCCGGAGGAGAAGGTGGTCGTGGTTCCGAACGGGATCGAGGAGGCGGAGGCCTCGCCGCGGCGGCGCGCCCGCCTGCGCCGGGCCCTGGGGCTCGGCGAGGCCGAGACCCTCCTGCTCTACCTGGGCCGGCTGCACCCGGAGAAGGGGCCCGATCTCCTGCTCGAGGCCCTCGATCTCCTGCGCCGCCGCCGGCCGTCCGGCTGGCGCGCCGCCCTGGTCGGCGACGGGCCGCTGCGCGGCGATCTGGAGCACGCACTGCGGACACGCGGGCTCGACGATCATGTCGTGATGCCGGGAGCCCGCCGTCGCGTCGAGCCGTGGCTCGACGCCGCCGATCTCCTGGTGCTGCCGTCGCGCGAAGAGGGGATGCCGGTGGCCGCCCTCGAAGCGATGATGCGCGGCCGGCCCGTGGTCGGGACCGCAGTCGGCGGCACGCCGGAGGTGGTCACCGACGGACGCAGCGGCCGGCTCGTCCCGGCCGGCGACGTGGCCGGTCTGGCGGAGACCCTGGCGCAGCTCGTCGCGGACCGCGACCTCCTGCGAGCCCTCGGGACGGAAGCCGCGGCCGACGCCCGGCGCCGCTTCACGCTGCCGCGCATGGCGGAGGCGACCCTGCAGGAATACCGGCGCCTGCTCGTCCCCGCCAGCGCTCCGTCCGGCGCCATGGCCGCGGCGAGGATCGACTGATGTGCGGCATCGCCGGGTACTACAACTTCCGCTCCGGCCGACCCGCCGAGCGCGGCATCGTCGAGGCGATGACCCGCACCCTGCGCCACCGCGGTCCCGATGACGAGGGCTATCTCGTGCAAGGCCCTCTGGCCCTGGGGATGCGTCGCCTGAGCATCGTCGATCTCGCCGGCGGCCACCAGCCGATCGGCAGCGAAGACGGCGGCGTGCAGCTCGTCTTCAACGGCGAGATCTACAACCACCGCGCCCTGCGCCGCGACCTCGAAGCCGCCGGACATCACTTCCGCACCCGTGCCGACACCGAGGTGGTGGTGCACGGCTACGAGGTGCACGGTGATCGCGTGCTCGATCACCTCAACGGCATGTTCGGACTGGCGCTGTGGGACGGGCCCGCCCGCCGCCTGCTCCTCGCGCGCGACCGGCTCGGCGTCAAGCCGCTCTACTGGACCGCGCTGCCGGGCGGCATCGCCTTCGCGTCCGAGCTCAAGGCGCTCCTGCTCCATCCGGAGGTGGAGCGGCGCTTCGATCCGGAGTCGCTGCGGCAGTACCTCGCGTGGGAATACATCCCGGCCCCGCGCACGCCGTTCCAGGGCATCCACAAGCTGGCGCCGGCGACGCTCCTCGTGGTCGAGGCGTCCGGAGTGCGGCAGGAGGTCTACTGGCGCCTGCGCCGGGCCGCCGCGATCGAGGATCCGCGCGAAGCCGAGGAGGAATTGCGCCGGCACCTGGAGCGCTCGGTGCGCCTGCAGATGGAAGCGGACGTCCCGGTCGGGGCTTTCCTCTCCGGCGGGCTCGACAGCAGCGCCCTGGTCGCGACGCTCTGCGAGGTGCGCGGCGGACCGGTGCATACCTTCTCGATCGGCTTCGGCGAAGCCGATTTCGACGAGACCGGCCACGCGCGCAAGGTCGCGGAGGCGCTCGGCACGGTGCACCGCGAGGAGATCCTGTCCCCGGACTGCCTCGACCTCGTGCACCAGGCGGCCGGGTTCCTCGACGAGCCGTTCGCCGACAATTCGATCCTGCCCACGTACCTCGTCTCGCGCGTGGCGCGCGAGAGCGTCAAGGTCGCCCTGTCGGGGGACGGCGGCGACGAGCTGTTCGCCGGCTACGACCACTACAAGGCGGAGCGCCTGCTCGAATGGTATGCGCGCGTCCCGGCCGCGGCCCGGCGAGCCGCCCTCGGCGTGATGGGCCGGGACGTCGATCGGCGCCCGACCAAGCGCGGCGGCGTGCGTCGGCGGCTGCGGAGGCTCGAGGCGGCGCTCGAAGGTCCCGCCTTCCTGTCGCAGGCCCGCTTCATGGTGCGCAGCCGCGACGAGGTGCGCGCGGGTCTCCTGTCCCTTCCGGGGCCGGAGGAGGCGGCCCTGGGATGGGCGGAGCCGTTCGCCGCGGTGGTGCGCGACTCTCCCTTCCCGCCGGGCCTGGAGCACCAGCAGTTCATCGATCTGAAGACGTTTCTGGCCGAGGACATCCTGATGAAGACCGACCGCGCCAGCATGGCGGTGTCGCTCGAGGCGCGGGTGCCGTACCTGGACCACGAGCTGGTCGAGTTCGCGTTCCGGCTGGCGCCGCGCCTGAAGCTGCGCGGCCTGGTCGGCAAGTGGATCCTCCGGCGCGCGTTCCGCACCAGGCTTCCGGCCTCGATCCTGCGGCGCCGCAAGAGCGGGTTCTCGGTGCCGATCGGCGCCTGGCTGCGCGGCGACCTGCGCGCGCTGGCGCAGGATCTCCTCGACCCGAAGCGCCTCGCCCGCCAGGGGCTGTTCGATCCCGCCCGCGCGCAGGCGCTCCTCGCGGAGCACCTCTCGGGGCGCGCCGATCACGCGCGCCTCCTCTGGGCGCTGGTGATGTTCGAGCTGTGGCACGACCGCTGGGCGGCCGCCGGTCCCGCGCCGGCCGTCCGCTCCGCCGTGGTCGCGGCGGCTTCGGCCGCGCAGGGAGGGCCGGCCTGATGCAGGACGACCGGCTTCTCAATCTCTCCTACTGGACCGAGCTGGCGTCGCGCCGCCGCTGGCTCATCATCGGCTGCACCGTCGGCGTGTTCGCTTCGGCAACGGTGTTCAGCCTCATGCGCCCGAAGCTGTACGAGGCGACCAGCACGCTCCTCCTGAGCCGGCAGCGCGTCCAGGCGATCGACATGCAGGATCTCTACACCAAGAACACGCAGGGGACGCGGCCCAACGAGGTGGTGGCGGCGCAGATGGAGATCCTCAAGAGCACCTCGGTGCTCGAGCGCGCCGTGCGCGACATGGAGGAGCGGGGTCTCCTGCACTTCGATCAGCCCGACGAAGGGGACAAGCCCCCGCTCCTGCACCGCGTCCTCATCGCCGTGCACCTGCGCCCGCCCGAGCCGCCGCCGACCCCGGACGCCCGCCGGCGCGGCTACATCCGCGATCTGTCCGACCGGATGTCGGCCGGCACCCGCGGCGGCAACGCCTTCCTGGCGGTCTCCGTGCAGAGCCGCAGCCCGGAGATGGCGGCGGAGACCGCCAACGCCATCACCTCGGCGTACCTCAAGAACACCCGCGAGCTGATGCGGCGCAGCGCCGACGACGCGGTCGAGTGGCTGTCCGGCAAGCTGCGCGATCAGCGCGACAAGCTGCTCGATTCGGAGGAGCGCCTGCGCGGCATCTCCGGCCCGAATCCGCAGGCCGACGACATGGACCGCCTGTCGGTGCAGGAGATGAGCCGCATCCAGGCGGCCCTGCTCGATGTCCGCCTGATGATGCTGCGGGCGGAAACGGGTGGCCCGACGCCCGGCGCGGGAGGAACGACGGAGTCCGCCCCCGCGAATTCCAACGTCGACGACGCGGTCAACGGGGCGCTGCGCGACAAGGTGCAGCAGGAGCTGGTGGACACGGTCTCGACCCTGCAGAAGCTGCGCCGCACCTACGGCGAGAACCACCCCGACGTCATCGCCGCCGCCGAGAAGGAGAAGCAGCTGCGCGCCGATTTGCAGCGCCTGGAAGCGCTGGCGCCGCGCCCCCGCAGCGGCGGGCTGGGGCAGCGGCTGACCACCGCCGACACCGAGTCGCTCAAGGCGCAGGAGCGGCTGCTGAAGCAGCAGCTCGACGGCGTGCTGCAGTCCTCCTCGGCCAAGGGGGAGACGGCGATGAAGTACGCCATCGCCAAGAAGGAGGTCGAGATCAACCGGTCGCTCTACAACGAGATGCTGACCCGGTTGAACGAGATCACCATCGCCGCCGGTCTCGACCCGGGCTCGGCCGAGATGTTCGAGAACGCCCGCATCCCGCGCGCCCCCTTCTCGCCGCAGCACACGCAGGCCATCCTGCTCGGACTGGTGGGAGGCCTCCTCCTCGGACTGGCCGCGGCGGCGCTGCGCGACCACCTCGACCAGTCGCTGCGCGATCCCGGGCAGGCGAACGACCTGCTGCGTGCGCCGGTGCTCGGCATCATCCCCGACCACCGCTCGATCGTCGGCCGCCCCGAGCCGCGGAAGGGAACGCGCCTCTACGTCGGCCAGGGCGAGGAGTCGGTCAGCGCCGAGGCGTACCGAGTCCTGCGCTCGCACATCGAGGGAACCCTGACGCCGGACGAGTCGCGCATCCTCATCCTGACGAGCGCCGTGGCGGGGGAGGGGAAGTCCACCACCGCGGCCAACCTCGCCGCCGCCTTCGCCGAGTCGGGGCGGCGCGTGCTGCTCATCGATGCCGACTTCCGGCGTCCGACGCTCCGCAAGGTGCTCGGGGTCGAGGTCCCGGAGGATCACCAGCTGGCGATGGTCCTGAACGGGATGAAGGCGCCGGAGAAGGCGATCGTCGACTCCGGAGTGCCCGACCTCGACTTCATCGGGCACCGCGTCAACGGCAAGATCCCCGACGGCAGCAAGACGACCGAGGCCTTCAAGAAGCTCTTCGCCTGGGGGCGGGATCGCTACGACCGGATCATCGTGGACCTGCCGGTCCTGATGGTGGCGCCGGGCGTCACCGAGCTCGGCCGCGCCGGCGGCACCGTCCTGCTCGTGCACCGCCCCGGCTGGGTCCCGGCGCCGGTGCTCGATCAGGTGCGCCAGCATCTCGCCATGGCGCGCACGCGCCTGCTCGGAGCGATCCTGAACGGCACCGGGGCGCGCTGGGCGGCGTCGCAGTACCTGCCGGTCTACTACCACGCCGCCTACTACTCGCGGAAGACCGAGGCGCCCTGAGGTGGGCGCGAGGCGCGGCAGGGCGTGGCCGGTTCTCGGTCGAATGGCCTGGTGGAGCGGCTTCACGCCGCTCGCTTCACGGCGGGCGCTGCGCTCCGGCGTCGGCCACTGGACGGTGCTGGCGTATCACCGGGTCGGTCCGCCTGCCGCCGACGGGGGACCCGACGCCGTGCAACCCGATCGCTTTCGCGCCCATCTGCGTTACCTGAAGGCGCGCTACGACGTGGTGACCGTCGGGGAGGCGCTCGAGGCGTTCCAGCGCGCCGGAACCGGCCGGCCGCTCGTCAGCGTGACCTTCGATGACGGGTATCGCGACAACGTCACCTCCGCCCTGCCGATCCTGCAGGAAGAGGGCTGCCGCGCCACTCTCTTTCCGACGCTGGAAGCGATCGAGGAAGGGCTCGCCCCGTGGCCCCACCGGCTCGCCGCCGGACTGGACTGGCTGGCGCGGCAGGGTCGCACGGCCGACTGGCCGGAGCCGTTCCGGATCCTCGCGTCGGAGCGGGGAGGGAACGGATCGGCGCCGCCTCCCGGCGCGATCGCGGCCGCGGTGAGAGAGGCGAAGCGGCTGCCCGGTGAGGAATGCGCCCGGCTGGTGTCCGAAGTGGATCGCCGGACCCAGGCGGCGCGGCCGCCGGCCGGGATGCTCTCGGCCGACGAGCTCCGGCGCTGGCGGGACGCGGGGATGGAGATCGGATCGCACACCCACCGGCACCCGATCCTCACGCGGCTCTCCTCCCCGGCACGCCGGGCCGATCTCCAGGCCTCGCGCCAGGGCCTCGAAAAGATCCTCGGATCGCCGGTGCGCCTGCTCGCCTATCCCAACGGCCGCACGGCGGACTGGGACGGCGCCGTGATCGAGGACGCGCGGGCCGCCGGGTACGATGCGGCGGTGACGACGATCGAGGGGGTGGCTTCGGGCGCGCCGTTCGACCCGTTCCGCATCCCGCGCATCAGCGTCGGCGACGACGACGTGCCGTCCCTCGCCCTGCGCCTGCTGCCGGGGGTCGCGCGGGCGCGGGCGCGCTGGCACGCCCGCCGCAGCGCCGGAGCGCGGCGCGGGCTGTCGATCGCCTTCATCGGCGGGCGGGGCATCGGGGCCGCTTACAGCGGCATCGAGCGCTATTACGAAGAACTCGGGAGCCGCCTGGCGGCCAACGGGGCGGAGGTGATCGCCTACTGCCGGCCGCGCTTCGCGCCCGAGGGGAAGACCTGGCGCGGCATCGTGGTGCGCCGCGTCCCGACCGTGCGCTCCAAGCACTTCGAGACGTTCGTGCACACCGTGCTCTCCACCTTCGACGTCTGTTTCCGGCGCGTCGACCTGGTGCAGTTCCACGCGCTCGGGTCCTCTCCGTTCGCCTGGCTGCCGCGCCTGTTCGGCAAGCGCACCATCGTCTCGGTGCGCGGGCTCGACTGGCAGCGCGCCAAGTGGGGAGCGCTGGCCCGGTTCTATCTGCGGTTCTGCGAGACGACGTCGATGGTTTGTCCCGACGCCACGGCGGTGGTCTCGCGCACGCTGCGCGATCACTTCGAGGCGCGCTTCGGCCGGCCGGTGCGCTACATTCCGAACGGCGTCGCCCACACGGAGCGCCGCCCCCCGGACGCGATCCGCCGCTTCGGCCTGGGGGAACGGGACTACTTCCTCTACGCCGGGCGCCTGTCGCCGGAGAAGGGACTGCACGTGGCCATCGACGCGCATGCCGGCATCGAAGGTGTGCGCCTGGTGCTGGCCGGGGGATCGAGCTACTCCGAGTCGTACATGGCCGCGCTCCGAAAGCAGGCCGGGGATGGGGTCGTGTTCACCGGCTTCCTGACCGGCGCGCCGCTCCAGGAGATCTACTCCAACGCGCTGGCGTTTATCCTGCCCTCCTGCATGGAGGGGCTGTCGGTGGCCCTGCTGGAGGCGATGGCCTACGGGCTGCCGGTGATCGCCAGCGACATCCCGGAGAATCGCGAGCTGGTGGACGAGTGCGGCGGGTATCTGTTCCGCCTCGACGATGCGGAGGATCTGCGACGCGTCATGCTCGAGGTCGCCGCCGCGCCCGAGGCGGCCCGCCTGGTCGGGGAGCGGGCGCGGCAGAGGGTCCGGGAGCGCTTCGACTGGGATCGCATCGCCGCCGAGACCGCGAACTTCTATCGGGACGTGATGGCCGGCTCGGGAAGGGCGCCTCTGGCCCACGGGGCCCCGGCCGGTCCGAACGGCTCCGCCGCGGGCGGAGCCGCGCCGGCCGATCCGGCCGCGGAGACCTAGGCACCGCACAGCGGAGGATGTCATGCGGAACTCCGACGGCACCACGGCGAACGTTCGGGAAGGCTTTCGCCGCGGGCTCGAACGCCATCGCGCGGTCATCGACGGCCTGGCGGGAGAGCCGCTCGAGCGGCTGGCCGACCTCGTCCGGCTGACGCACGGCACGCTCGCCGCCGGCGGCAAGGTCCTCGCCTGCGGCAACGGCGGCAGCGCCTCCGACGCCCAGCACTTCGTCGCCGAGCTGGTCGGCCGCTACCGGGACGAACGGCCGGCCCTGGCGGCGGTGGCGCTCAACACCGACGGAGCGGTGCTGACCTGCGTCGCCAACGATTACGACTACGAGCGGATCTTCGCCCGCCAGGTGGAGGCGCTCGGACGGCCGCGCGACCTCCTGCTGGCGATCAGCACCTCGGGCCGATCGCCGAACGTGCTTCGGGCGCTTGAAACCGCGCGGGCCCGGGGCCTCGCCACGGCGGCGCTGCTCGGGAGGGACGGCGGACCGGCGCGGCCGCTGGCCGATCTCGCCCTCGTGGTCGAAGCCGACGAGACGGCCCGCATCCAGGAGGCGCATGCGCTCCTGATTCATCTCCTGTGCGAGGCGCTGGATCGGCTCCTCGGCACGCCCGCCTCCGGAGCATGAAAGCGTCTCCCGCCGCCCTCAGGAGCTGGCGTCTCGCGGCCCTCGGAGCGATGGGGGACCCGGCGACGCGGCCGGTCTTCGCGCTGACGATCGTCGTGGCCACCTGCGCGAGCGGGTGGGCCATCGCCACCCTGTCGCCGTCGCTCGCGCTGGCGGTCATCGGCGGCGTGGTCGGGCTGACGCTGTGGCTGCAGGCTCCGGAGCTGGGCGTGTACGCCCTGGTGGCGATCCTCCCGTTCAGCCTCCAGTACACGGTGGGCGGGATCCAGGACGTGACCATTCGCGACGCGCTCATCGTCGCGATGGGGGTGTCGGTGCTCTCGACGCTGATGTCGCGGACGCGGCGGACGGAGCGGCTGAAGACGCGGTTCACGCGGCGCATCCTCTTGATCTGGGCGCCGCTCCTGGTCTGGGCGTCGATCACCTTCGTCCTCGGTCCGGCGAACCAGTCGTTCCTGAAGGATTCGTTTCACAACGCGTGGTACATCTGGGGCGACGCGGGGCGCTCGATGTTCGTCTTCCCGCTCGTGCTGATCGGCCTCGGCCAGCGTCGCTCGGTGGACATGGTCCAGGACCTGCTCTCCGGCGTCGGGGCGGGCGTGTCGATCAACGCCATCCTGCTGGCCCGGGGGAGCGACGACAACGCCATCGGCCACTTCGATCACAACAACCAGCTGGCCGGCTACCTGGTCATGGTGCTGCCCCTGTGCCTGGCGCGCGTCGCGATGCACCCGGACCGGCGCACGCGCATCTTCAGCGCCGTGGCGGCGGTCCCGATGCTGCGCGCCCTCTGGCTCGCCGGCTCGCGCGGCGGCCTGGTCGCCTTCCTCGCCTCGCTGGCGGTCCTGGCGCTGTTCATGCCGAAGCGCAAACTCGCCGCGGGCGCGGTGGTCGCCCTGGCGGTCCTGGCGCTGGTCGTCGGCATGCGCGGGGGCGACATCCCGATGCTGAACCGCTTCCTGGTGCTGCGCGACGTCAAGGACGTCGAGACGTTCCAGTGGCGCCAGGAGCAGTGGCAGATCTTCATCGATCGCATCCGCCAGCGGCCCCTCCTCGGGTGGGGTTCGGACGTCGACGAGTCGCTGAAGGATCTCGACCGGGCCCGCACCGCGCACAATGCGTTCCTCGCGCTGGCGGTGAAGTCGGGAATTCCGGCGACCTGCGCCTGGATCGTCATCCTGGCGCTCGGCTTCGTCGAGGCGCTGCGCCGGGTGATGTCGCCGCGCAGCCTCGACCTGCGCTGGTTCTGGGCCGGCATGCTGGCGTTCCTCGCGGCCATCGTGGTGCACAACCTGGTGGAGTCGATGCTCCTGACCACCGTCAGCCAGGGGATCTTCTGGACCGAGCTGGCGTGCGCCGCCTACCTCTCCTACGTGCAGGAGCAGGAGCGCGGCAGCGTCTCCCTGCCGGCGTCGCCGGCCGCCGCCTGACAGGCGTGCGTCTCGTCGTCATCGCGCCGGAGTTCCCCCCCGCCGTGGGCGGGATGGAGGTGCACGCCGCGCGCCTGGTGCAGGCGCTGGCGGCCGATCACCAGCTCGAGGTCGTCGTGCCGGCGGATCGCGGAGTCCCGAAGATGGACGGCGTCCGGTTCCATGCCGACCTTCTGCCGCGCTTCGGCGCGACGCTTCGACGCACGGCCGCCCTCGTCTCCCGCCTCGCGCCGGACGCGGTCCTGGCCTTGAATGCGGGCTCCGCCGGGATCGCCCGGGTCGTCACGGTTCCGGTCGTGACACGGGTGGTCGGCAACGACTTCGAGCGGGCCTGGATCGGCCCCCACCTCCCCGGGCGGTTCCTCTGGTGGCGCCTGCCGGTGTCCGGCGGTCTCGCGCCGGGACGATGGCTGCGCCGCGCCGACCAGGCGTACCGCAACCGCGCGGCCCTGCGGAGCCTGGCCGCGTGCCGCATCGTCCTCGCCAACAGCGGCTGGACGCGCGATGCCCTCGCCCGACGCGGTGTCACCGGCCCGGAGGTGCGCGTGCTGGTCGGAGGGGTCGACCTCGATCGCTTCCGGCCGCGCGATCGCGACGCCGAGCGGACAGCACTCGGTCTTCCGGGCGCGCCGATCCTGTTCTCCGCCGCGCGGCTGACGGGCAAGAAGGGGTTCGACGTCCTGCTGCGCGCCCTGCCGGGGGTGTTGTCGGCGCACCCGGATCTGCTCCTGCTCCTCGCCGGGAAGGGAGAGGAGGAGACGTCCCTGCGGGACCTGGCGAAACGTCTCGGCATCGAGAAAAGCGTCCGGTTTCTCGGCGGGGTCGGCCACGACCGGCTGCCGCAGTACATGGCCGCGGCCGATCTCTACCTGCAGCCGTCGCGCGCCAGCCGTGACCAGCGTGACGAGAGCGTCGACGTGGAGACGATGGGGCGGGCCGTCTGCGAGGCGGCCGCCTGCGGACGCCCGGCGATCGTCAGCCGGCACGGCGGCCTGCCCGACGTGGTGGACGATGGACAGACCGGCCTGCTCGTTCCCGAAGCGGACGCGCCCGCGCTGGCCGCGGCGATCACGCGTCTCGTCGGCGATGCGGCGCTGCGCGCCCGGATGGGGGTGGCCGCGGCGGAACGGGCGCGCCGCGAGTTTGGGTGGGACACGGTGGCGCGCCGCACGGAGGCGGCGCTTCAGGACGCCCGCGCCTCCAGGCGCTCCTCGTAGACCGCGAGGGTGGCCTCGATCATCGCGGCGCGGCCGTAGCGCTCGCGCACCCGGCGCGCCGCCGCTTCTCCGAAGTCGCGGGCCCGCCGCTCGTCGGCGAGCAGCGTCTGCGCCGCGGCGGCCAGCGCGGCGGGATCGCGCGGCGGAACGACGAACCCGGTGACTCCGTCGGCCACGACCTCCCGGTTGCCACCGATGTCGGTGGCCACGACCGGGCGTCCGCTCCCCATCGCTTCGAGAATGCTGTTGCTCGTTCCCTCCTCGGCGGCGGAGGCCTGCACATAAACGTGGAGGGTGGAGTACACCGTCTCCGGGCGCGCCACGGTGCCGAGCCAGTCGATCGCCTCGAAGACGCCGTGGCGGCGGGCGGCCTCCCGCACGCGATCCGCAAGGCTGCCATCCCCGGCCAGCACCAGCCGCACGCGGGGGTCCCGGGCGCGCAGCCGGGCCAGAGCCTCGACGAGAGAGGCGTGGTCCTTGCGCCGCTCCATCTGCGCCACCATGCCGAGCCTAAGCGCGTCCCCGAACGGCGGCAGACCAAAGGCGCGCGCCTCGTCGAAGCGCTCGAAGGTCAATCCGTTCCGCACCACGACGACGCGCCGCTCCGACACGCCCCGCCTGACGAGATCGTCCCGCCCGGCGTCGGAGTTCGCGATGATGACGTCGCACAGCGGAGCGAGGAGGACCTCGCCGGCGTACCGCGGCCAGCCTTCGATGCCGGTCGATCGCAGCGACGAGACCAGCAGCGGCGGCCGGTGTCGCAGCCGCGCCAGGCGGCCGTAGAAGTTCGGCAGGAACAGGAACGTATGGATGACCTCGGCGCCGATGGTCCCCGCGATCCGCGCCAGGGCCACCGCGGGGGAGAGATCCCAGCGCCAGCGCCTCGGGCACGGGTGCAGCGGGATCCCGTGCCCGACGAGCTCGGCCGTCAAGGGGCCGCCCGGCTCGAGGACCGCGACCTCGACGCGCCAGCCGGGACGCGCGTGGAGCCCGAGCGCGAGCTCCACGCACTGCCGCTGCGCCCCGGCGCGATTCAGGTCCTGGGTCACGAGCAGCGCTGTGCGCACGCGGTCGCTCATACCGCCGGCCGTGGCCGCGGGTCACGCCGCCGCAGCGCGGCTTCGCAGGCGCCGAGGACGCGGCGGGCGTTGTCGGTCCAGGTCAGGTGCGCGCGCGCCCGGGCGGCGGCCGCCTGCCCCAGGCGATTCCGCAGCGCCGCGTCGTCCACCAGCCGCAGGACCGCGCCCGCCAGGGCCGCGGCGTCGCCCGGCGGAAAGAGCAGCGCGTGCACGCCGTCCTCCACCAGGTCCGAGAGGGCCGGGTAGCCGGGGGCGACGACGGCGCGGCCCGCCGCCATCCACTCGACCACCTTGAGCGGCGAGCCGTAGAAGAGCGTCTCCGGCAGGAGCCCGATGTCGAAGGCCGCGGTCAGCGCCGGGATGCGCGCGTGCTCGACGCGCCCGGTCATCACCACCCGATTCCCGAGCGGCCGCACCGCCTCGCGGATCGCTCCCGCCTCCGGTCCGTCGCCCACGAGCAGGGCGCGCACGTGCGGGCGCGCCCGGCCAACCTCGAGGATGGTCCGCGCCAGGAGCTCGGTGCCGTGCCAGCGGCGGAACGATCCGACGAAGCCGAGGACGGGGCTGCCGTCCCCGGCGCGCGCCAGGATCGGATCGGGCGGGAGATCGGGACGGAAGCGGTCCACGTCGGCGCCGTTCGGGGCGACGACGACGCGGTCCTCCGCGAGCCCGACAGATTCCACGAGCATCCTCTTCAGCGTCGAGGAGACGACCGCCACGCCGTCGGCGCGCCGGAGCTTCCAGGCGTCGATCCACCGCGAGACGAACGGCAGGTGGAGGTACTCGTCGAGGAACAGGCTCCCTTCCTCGGTCGGGGCATTGACCTCGAAGACCAGCGGCAGGCCGAGGCGCCGCGCGGTGATGACCGGGGACGCGGTGAGCGTGTGGTCGCGCACCAGCAGGACGTCGGGCCGGAGGCGTCGGAGCAGCGCCGTCTCGGCGCGCACGTAGAGTGGGTTCCAGAGGATTTCCTTGGGCTCGTGCAGGTAGCGGCCCAGGTGGCGTTTCAGCACGGCGCGTCCGCGCGAGGCGAGGCCCGCGCCTGCCGCGGAGCTCCCGGGGCCGTCGTCGGGGGCGAGGTTCATCGGGCAGACCTCGATCTCGTGCCCGAGCCGGCGGGCGCCCTCGGCGAACTGGCGCACATGGTGCCGGCCGGTGTCCCCCTCGACGAGGTAATGCAGATAGGCGAGCCGCATGTCTCAGGACGTGCCGGTCGCGGCGCGCCGCGGCGCGGCGTCGACCCGCTCGCGGAACCAGAGCTCGAGCACCATCGCCAGCCAGATGTCGGCGCTCAGATCGCGCCCGCCGCGCTGGTGCGAGGCCAGGAGGCGATCCAGCCCGGCGGGAGCAAGGATGCCGCGCGTCCGCGTGCGCGGGTCGGCGAACAGATCGCGGGCCATGCCCAGGAGATCGCCGCGCAGCCACGCCGCGAGCGGCAGCCCGAAGCCCTGCTTGCCCCGCGCCAGGAGCGCCGGAGGGAGGAAATCCGCCGCCACCTCCCGGAGAATGCGCTTGCCGCGTCCGCCGCGCAGCTTCAGGCGCGTGGGCAGGCGGAACGCCAGCTCGAGCACCTTGTGATCCAAAAGCGGCACGCGCAGCTCGAGAGAGTGCATCATGCTGGTGCGGTCCGCCTTCACCAGGATATCGTCCGGCAGGTAGGTCTCGACGTCCAGGCGCTGCAGCCGGGCGACTTCGTCCGGCGCGTCGAGAGAGGCGTGCAGGCGGCGGAACAGGGCGAACGGGTGCTCGGCCGCGGTGTGCCGCACGAAGTCCGGGTCGAGTAGCCACGTCCTGGTCCAGGGATCCACCCCGCCCATCAGCTCGGCATAGCGATCGGCCGGTCCCGCCTGCAGCATCCGCAGCAGGCCCTTGCCGCGCACCCATTCCGGCACGCGGCGATCCAAAGGGCCCAGGAGGCCCCGGCGCAGCGAAGCGGGCAGCAGATCGGCCGCCTGCAGTTGCCGCGCCTTCGGGTAAGCGTCGTAGCCCGCGAACCCTTCGTCGCCCCCGTCTCCGGACAGGCAGACCTTGACCTCCGCGGCGGCGACGCGCGCGATGGCGCTGGTGGGCAAAGCCGAGGCGTCGCCGAACGGCTCGTCGAAGTGGGCCACGAGCGCGGGCAGGTCTTCGATCCGATGGGGCTCGAGCAGGTGCTCGACGTGGCGGGTGCCGTAGCGCTCGGCCACCAGGCGCGCCCAGGGGCCCTCGCTGAACGCCGCGTCCTTGAAGCCGATGGTGAAGGTGCGCAGAGGGCCGGCTGCCTGCGGAGCCGCGAGGGCGACCACGAGGCCGCTGTCGATGCCGCCGGAGAGCAGCGCGCCGACCGGGACGTCACTGCGGAGATGGATCCGGACCGCCTCCGCGAGTGTTTCGCGCACGTCCTCGTGCAGCACGTTCGACGGACGGCGGTCCACCTCCGCCGGCAGGCTCCAGTAGCGCCGGGTCTCGATCCGGCCGGCCTCCGCGACCAGCACGTGGGCGGGGGGCAGCTTGGCGATCCCCGCGAACGCGGTGCGCGGCGCGGGAATGTACTGGTAGGTCATGAAGTCCGACAGGGCCATCGGATCGAGGTCGCGCGGCACGTCCGGGTGCAGCAGGAGCGCCTTGATCTCCGAGGCGAAGGCGAGCGTGCGGGCGCTCCTGAACACGTAGAGCGGCTTGATGCCGACCCGGTCGCGCGCCAGGAGCAGGCGCCGCGCGCGCGGATCCCACAGGGCGAACGCGAACATGCCCCGGAGCGGCTCGACGCAGGCTGCGCCGCGCTCTTCGTAGAGATGCAGGATGACCTCGGTGTCGCTTTTCGTGCTGAACGGATGCCCGCGGCGCAGCAGCTCCTCCCGGAGCTCGAGGAAGTTGTAGATTTCCCCGTTGTAGCTCAGCCGGGACTCGCCGTCCGACGTGGACATCGGCTGCGATCCCCCTTCCAGGTCGAGAATCGAAAGCCGCCGGTGCGCCAGTCCCAGCGGGCCGTCGACGAAGAAGCCTTCGCCGTCCGGACCGCGGTGCGTCAGGGAGGCCGACATCGCGGCGAGCAGGCCGCGATCGGCGGGGCGCCCCTCGAGCGACAGGAAGCCGGCGATGCCGCACATTTCCTTCTAGCCGCCCGCGGCCGCGCCGGTCGTCGTGGCCGGGCGAGCCTCTTCCAGGATCAGGATCGAGCGCGCCCGGCGGGGACCATCGGGCAGGCGGAAAGGATCCGGCTCCGGAAAGCGCGCCACGACCCGGTACGGGCCGCCGGGGGCGAACCAGCCCGCGGCCCGATCGCGGTCGGGATCGACCGAGGAGAGAACGAGAATCCCGCCGGGCTCCAGGGCCGGAGGCAGCGCCGCGTCGAGGCTGACACGACGCAGCGCCTGGCGGCCGACCGCGAAGCGCGGCATGAACGTCGCGAGGGGCCGGTCGGATCGCAGCGTCACGCACGCCGACGGCGCCAGGGATGCGTTGAGCCAGGCGCCGGCGGCATCCCCCGGATCGGGGCGCCGGTACGACTGGGCCGACGCCGCGGCGTGACCCGCGAGCAGGACCGCGAGCACGGCGACGGCGAGGCGGCCGGCCGTTCGCGCCGGTCCGGGCGGAAGCTTCGCCAGGCGATCGGCGCCGATCCCCCCGATCGTCGCGACGAGCGGGACGACCACGAGCGCGATGCGCGTCACCCCGAGAAAGCCGCCGTACACCAGGAGCGAGGTCGCGAGGACGAGACCGAGGCCCCGGCGCAGCGGCGTCGGCTCGAAGAACGACACGCCGATCCCGACGAGAAGCAGCGGCAGCACGATGGGGGACAGATCGCCGCCCAGGAGCGCGGCCAGGAAACCCAGGAGCTTCGCCGGACTGAAGCTCCCATAGCCCCAGCCGCTTCCGGCCAGATGATGACGGGCCTCCCCGGCGAACAGATCCGGGTGCAGGAGCGCGAGAGGATTGAGCAGGAGGACGGTGGCCGCGCCGGTCCCGGCCCAGGCGATGGCGCACCAGCGCCAGGCTGCGGCCGGAGCGCTCGGACGGACCACGAGGACCGCCACCGGTGCGGCGAGGGCCAGCAGCGCATACGGCGGGGAGGCGGAAGCCGCGATCCCGATCGCGACGGCATGGCCGATCCATGCCAGCGGGCGCATCCGCTCCGCCGCGACGAACGCCGTCACGATCCCCAGGAAACCGAACAAGGCGGCGAAGGCGTGCGGCTTGGCGACGTGCGCGGCCGCGATGGCAAGGGGAGCCAGCCCGGCGAGCACGCCGCATGCGGTCCCGGTGGCGCCGCAGCCGGCCCGGCGCAGCACGAGCGCCGTGACGGACGCGATCAGCGCGATCGCGACGACGCTGACGACGCGCCCCAGCAGGTACATGCGCCGCAGCAGCATCGGGTCCTGGAGCAGTGCGGCGCGATCCGGCAGGCGCGGCAGGACGCCCAGCGCCCATCCCGTTCCCTCCGCGGCGGCGACCGCGGCGAGATACACGTGCCCGTACAGGAACGCCCGCGCGTCCAGCCGCGTCGGCTCGCGGAAGATCTTGCCGAGAGAGGAGAACGCCTCCATCTCGTCCGGGTCGTCGCTGCTCATGAGGAACGGCACCAGCTCGCTTCGCAGCCAGGTCTCCGCGCCGCCGGTTCCGGCGGCATCGATCGGTCCGGCGCACGCGGCGACCGGGTCTCCAGCCTGGTCCCGATCGTCGCCGGCGGCCTCGGGTTCGGCGAGGGCCGCGAGGATCGCGGGCCGCGTCGCGGCATCGGGGAGGAGCAGCTCGAGCCGGCGCTCGCTCGGCAGTCCCCAGCCGATCCCGGGGAGGCAGACGGCCAGCGCCGCGGCCCCGGCGAGGACTGACGCGAGAGCGTCCCCCTTCACGCGCGCGCCCGCCTCCACGAACGCAGGAAGTCGCCGGCGGCCCGCATGGCCGCCGCCCGCTCGTCGGGATGGATGACCCGGAAGGCGACGGCGAGGAGCGGGAAGGAGAGAAGAAGCGCGAGGCGTGCCGCCGCGTCAGCGGCGAACGGCAGCGCCGGCAGCGACAGCCCGATCACCAGCGCCGGGAGGGCCGCGGCCGCCATCCCGGCGAACCGCCTCCACTCGAGCGGCGTCGGATAGTGGCGGCGGAGCATCGTCACGACCCCCGTCAACTGCACCCCGAACGCGGCGATGGCGGAAAGCGCCGCCCCGTACGCCGCCAGCCGCGGCACCAGCAGCGCATTGCACGCGAGGCTCGTCATCGCGCCCAGGGCGGCGCAGCCGGCGATGAGCGGCACCTTCTCCGCCACCACGAGGCCGTTGCCGAGCGAGTTGGAGAGCCCGCTCAGGACGTAGGCGATGCAGACGAGGGGGACGTAGTGCGCCGCCGACTGGAACTCCGCTCCCGCGGCGAGGTGCAGGAACGCGGGCACCGCGAGGGTCATCCCGACGGTGCCGAGCATCAGCAGCCCGGCGACGGCGGTGGCGACCCGGGCCAGGATCTGCGGCGCGTCGTCGCGGTGCGACAGCCCGAAGAACATCGGCGTCCAGGCGCGCTGGAGCGGCATGACGATCAGCAGGTCCAGGAGCGCCCCGAACTTGTAGCCGAGGGCGTAGACGCCCAGGGCGCCCAGCCCCGCCAGGGTCCCGAGGAAGAAGCGATCGGAGAGATTGACGACGAAGCTGGCCGCGAAGACCGGGATCATCGCCAGGCCGTAGCGCAGCGCGGCGCGGAACAGCCGGCGATCGAACGTCCAGGTGGCGCGCGGCAGCAGCGCCGCTGCGCCGAGCAGGGTCACGGTCAGGAACCCGGCGACGTTTCCGGCGAGCACGCCGGTGAGGGTGGAACCGCGGACGAGGACGAGGTACAGCGTGACGCTCGACTGCGTCACCAGCTGCGCCAGGCTCAGCCCGACGTACAGGTGCGCCCGGCCGGCGGCGCGCAGCATCTCGAGCGGAATCACCGTCAGCTGCGCCAGCACCACCCAGACAATGACGGCGCGCACCACGAGCAGCCCCGCGGGCCCCGGCGCCACGAGCGGCGCCAGCACGCCCTGGAGCAGCCAGCCGATCGATCCGAGAGCCAAGGTCGTCAAAAGCGTGAACAAGGTGGTGGTTCCGAGCAGCCGGCGCCGGGCCGCCTCGTCCGGGCAGTCCCGGTGCAGGCACTTGTTGATCGCGGACGGCACACCCAGCGCGGCCACGACGAGCGCGAGGTTGACGATCGTGTTCGCGAGCTCGAGGAGCCCGTACTGGGCCGTCGACAGGACGCGCGTGTAGATGGGGATGAGCAGGAAGGCGGTCGCCTTCTGCATCAGGTTCCCGGCCAGGTAGATGGAGGAGTGGCGCAGGAGAGCGGCCCCCACCCCCGACGCCGGGGCCGCCGCCACGGGCTCGGCCGTTGCGCCGACGGACGACTGGGTCACCGCCCGTCCCGCGGGCGGGATGGGTCCATCCCCGGTCCTGACATCGGCGCTTCGCCCCCCACCAAACCGGTTGAATCATCGGGCTATTGCAGGGAACGGTCAAGGGATCGGGGCGCTCGTGGACACGTCTGCGGCGCGGTTCCGTCATCCGGATCACGCTTTCGTGCGCTTCGCATCGGCCCGTCGCCCGGCCCGGCGACGCAAGTCGATGTGACAGCGCCCGGGGGACGTGGCATGCTTCTCGCTCGGTGAAGGCGGCGTCGCAGAATCACGGGTGGGAGTGTCCGGCTCTCGGGACAGCCGCAACGCCGGGTTTTGGACCGTCAGTTCGCAAGGGGGGGGACCAGCCGATGATGCCTCGTGCGTTGGGAGGCTCGCGAAGACGCCCGACCGCGGAGGATCGCGATTCACGCCGGCGCCTCGCGCCGCGCTTTCTTTTCGCCGCGCTCGCCCTCTTCGGTGCAGTCCTGGCGGCCCCCCGCGCCGAAGCGGCCACGTACTACTTCTCGAACTGCGCCACCGGAGGTGCCGGGACCCAGGCGAACCCCTATTGCCTCGATCCGGCCGGGACCGGGAACAAGACCTCGTTCAAGTACCTCATGGACGGCGCCGCGCCGGACGTCGGGCCGGGGGACACCATCTACCTCTGCGCCGGGGCCTGCGACGGGACCGGCACCGGGACCTACAACCTCGGGGTCGCGGGGACGGCGACCTCCAACAGCTGGACCTACGTGTTCTCGCCGGTGGTCTCCGGGACCGCGAGTGCGCCGATCACCATCTCCGGGTATCCGGGCGAGACCGTGATCCTGAGCGGCGACACCAACGGCAACGGCATCCCCGAGGCGGGCGAGCCGGACACGATGATCACCGACGTCACCACCGCGGGCAGCAACCGCCAGTGGTACGTCTGGAAGAACTTCATCGTCGAGAAGCTGCAGGCGGCGGTGTTCTACATCAACAACAACCCCGCCAACTGGACCTTCGACAACGTCGAGGTGCGCTACTTCGACGCCAAGATGTGGAACGGCGGCACCGTCGCCGCCGCCGGCTGCGACGACCAGGGCGGCGGCTACGTCTTCAAGGTCGCCGACCTGCAGGGCCCGCTGACCATCAGGAACAGCCGGTTCCACCACATCTGCGGCTTCGTGCACCGCGTCACGGTGAACCCGTCGAGCGGGTCGATCCTCGTGGAGAACAACGAGTACTACAACGTGACGATCGTGGACAACGAGTTCCAGAGCCGCAACATCACCTGGCGCGGCAACTACCTCCACGATTTCATGGACGGCATCAGCATGGAAGACGACATGCAGAACGTCGTCATCGAGGACAACATCGTCGCCTGCCCGGGGGACTACAAGGTCGAGTCCGACGGGCGGTGCCGCACCGGCATCACCATCAACGACGGGAACAACGGCACGGCCTCGGCCGGGAAGACCAAGAACGTCACCATCCGCCGCAACCGCATCTACGGCAGCGTCGACGGCCAGTACGGCGGCACGCTCGTGGGCTATTTCTACTGCGCCCTGAACATCACGGCGACCAACAACACCGAGTCGATCAACACCCTGATCGAGAACAACTTCATCTGGCACCATCTGTCGTGGGCCAGCGAGCCGGAGTGCGCCGCCGGCATCGGCATCAGGACGAACCGCAGCGAGGTGACGATCCAGAACAACACCCTGTACGACACCGCCAACGGGATCTATCTCGACGGCACCATCAGCGGCATGGCGTACACGGTGCGCAACAACCTGGTCGTCAAGGCGGGGAAGGGGAGCACCAACAACCCCGAGCTGACCATCGCTTCGAACGCGGCCGGGTCGTCGGTGCTGAACAACAACCTGCACCACGGTGGTCAGGGGGACCCCGTGATGCGCGTCAACGGCACGAACTACGGCTGCGCCCAGGTCCCCGGCTACCAGAGCGGCAACAAGTGCCAGGCCACCACCTTCGTCCGGAGCAGCGGCACACCCGTGAAGGACTGGGACCTGCACCTCCCGGCGACCGACACCGTGAACCGCAACGCGGGGACGACCGGACCTGCGGACGACATCGACAAGCTGCCGCGCGGCGCGCCCCCCCTCGACATCGGCGCCGACGAGATCGGCGGCGCGGGCGTGACGGCGACCATGACGGTGAACTCGGGAGGCTCGCCGGCCCCCTCGCTCAACGGCGTCTACCTGCTCAAGGCCGGCACCTACACTGTGACCCTCGCCGCTTCCGCGCCGGTGGTCAGCCTTCCGAACCCGCTCACGTTCACCGACAGCGCCGGAGGCGTGACGATCGTGACCCTGGCCGGGCCGGTCCCGGGGACGGTGTTCACCGCATCGCTGACGGTCGGGACGAACATCGCCGAGGGGAACGGCGCCTTCACCCTGCCCGTCCAGAGCCTGGTGGATGGGAGCGGGAACAAGGGGCAGACGATCACCGCGGGAGGCAGCGCGGTCATCGACCGATCTCCTCCCGCCGCTCCGACCGGCGTCCGCACCCAGTAGACTCCGCGCGCCCCCTCAGAGCAGCGGCGCCGATTCGTTCCCGCGCGCCAGCAGGGGATTCCGCACCAGCGACACCATGTACAGGTGCTTGCCCGATCGGGTGAGCGGGATGCCGTCCACCAGCTGCACGTCGAACTTCACCCCGGCACCGAGCATCTCCGCACCCTTGAGACGCGTCTTCTCCAGCGCGGCACGCGACTCGTCTCCGAACCCGACGTCGGGCACGACGAGGAGTGTGACGTGATCCGGGGTCTTCTGCAGGAACTGGTACCGCCTCACGGCGGGGACCTCGAACATCAGGTCCTCGAACGGCCCGCTGTACAGGATGCGGCCGTCCGGAAGGATGAAGGAATCGATGATGCGTCCCGGTCCGAACCGGTAGGGCGGGAAGGGCAGGCCGCAGGCGCACGGCTGGTCCGCCGGCCGGCCTTCGTCGGCGATGTCGTACCGGATGAACGGGAAGATGCGGTTGTCGAGAGCCGTGAGCACCATGCGGGATCCCCCCTGCGATCGCGGGTCCGGCAGGAACTCGACGTGGACCAGGTCGCTGTTGACGTGCATGACGCCGAGGCGGCACTGGGCCGAAACCCCCGGCACCTCGCGGCTGCCGTAGATGTCGATGATGGTGGCGCGCGGGAGGACCTGCTGGAGCACGGCGCGGGCGTGCGGCAGGAGCGCCTCGGCGGTGGTGGAGATGCCCCGAATCCTCTCCAGCGTCTGGCCGCGGTTCCTCAGGTGATAGGCGAGCAGCGTGATGACGGAGCCGTACCCGTAGAAGTAGTCGGGGCCGCGGGCGCGGATGCGCTCGACCCAGCCGTCGAGCACCGCGGGCGAATTGTCGAACGGATCGAACGTCTCCCCGGGGGGCTCGAGCCAGCGCCGCGCGGCCCGTCGCAGGCGGCCGAAACCGGCCACCTCCGGAAGCGCGTCCCCGTGCGTCATCCAGAACTGGCCGAGCGGGTCCCCCGGACGCCAGCCCATGCGCCGCCAGGCTCTGAGGTTCCCTCCGGCCACCGCGATCCGCTCGTAGTCGTAGCCGCGATAGAAGTCGAGCCCGGAGCCGGTGGAGCCGGCGGTGGTGTGTGGGTGGAATTCCCCCGGGCGCGCCGCCCGGTTGAGCATGCGTTCCTTCTGGCGGCGGACGATCTCCTTGTTCAGGAGCGGCAGGCGCTCGAGATCCTCCGGGCCCTCGACCCGCTCCGCAGTGATCCCCGCCGCGCGCATCAGGTCGCCGTAATACGGAATCGAGGCGAGGCAGTCGCGCACCAGGGCCCGGGTCTTCTCGCGGCGCAGCGCCTGGAGCTGCCCGGCCGTGAAATGCTCCTGGCGGCGGAGCTGCCGGTCGATTGCAAAATCGGGATAGCGATCGTGACGGGCGAGAAGCGACCACTTGAAGGCGCGCCAGGCGCGTGGAAGGGGCACGGCGGCGCATTCTACCAGCGCCTCCTCGGCCCGTGGCCGCGTCCCCGCGCCCGCGTCGCCCCGGCCGCCGCAGCGCGTCCGCAGCCGCGATGACCGGATCGTCATCCGCCTTCTGACAAAACTGACACGAGACACGACGACGCTTCGGGGTATATTCCGGGCCCGCTGGCGAACCGCCGCCGGCCGCCGAAGGAGTTCCGTGCCCCCAGTCCGACGTCGCCACGTCCTTGCCGTTCTGCTTGCGGGTGTCGCCCTCCCGTGGACCCTTCCCGGTGTCGCGGCGGCGCCGCGCTTCGAAGGGCGCCAGCACGAGGCGGGGGCGAGGCCCGTGGGGCTCGCGGCCGGCGATTTCAACGCCGACGGGCGCATCGACCTCGCCAGCGTCAACGACCTGAGCGGCGACGTGGCGGTGCTCCTCGGGCGCGGCGGCGACGACTTCGCCCCCGCGATGCGGATCGCGTCGGGGAGCGATCCGTCGGCCGTCCTGGCGGCGGATTTCGACGGCGACGGCCGGCTCGATCTGGCGGCCGCCAATGGCGGTTCGGACGAGGTGACCCTCTTCGCCGGCCGCGGCGACGGCACCTTCGCCGCGCCGCGGCGTTTCCCGACCGGCACCGGCCCCCTGGCGCTGGTGATGGCCGACCTCGACGGCGACGGTCGCACCGATCTGATCACCGCCAACGCCTATTCCGACGACCTCTCCATCCTGCCGGGCGCCGCGGGAGGAGGCTTCGCTCCCGAGCGTCGTCTCGGGCTGGGCTCCGGCCCGCTGTCGATCGCCCCGGTCGATCTCGACCGCGACGGGCATGTCGACCTCGTCATCGCTCTGTGGGTCTCCGAGCAGCTCGCCTTCTTGCGCAATCGCGGCGACGGCACCTTCTTCCCCGAGGTGCGGACCGCGATGCCGGCGCCGCCGGTCGTGGTGCGGGCCGCCGACTTCGACCGGGACGGCCGGGCGGACCTCGCCGTGGCGCTGCAGAGCGGCGTCATCCTCACGCTCGCCGGCCGCGGGGACGGCTCCCTCGGTCCGGCCCGCACCATCGCCGCGGTCGGCCTGCCGGCCGCAATGGAAGTCGCCTTCCTCGATCCCGGCACGGCTCCCGATCTCGTCGTCGCGGCCGGCCAGGCGGCGGTGTTGTACGGCCGCGGCAACGGGACCTTCGAGGCGCCGCGCTTCTGCGGCGGTCTCAACGGCCCGGCCGCGCTCGTGGCCGCCGATCTCGATCGCGACGGCGCCACCGACCTCGCATTCGCGAATTCCTTCGGCGATCCCCCGTTCGTGGGCGTGGACGATGTCGGCGTCCTGCTCGGGCGCGAGGACGGATCCTGCCTCGGCCCGGTGTTCTCGGGATCGGAGGACGGCCGGTCGATGGCGGTCGCGGATTTCGACGGAGACGGCCGCCGGGACATCGCGGTCCTCGAGAGCCTGCAGGGCGATCTCCTGCTGCTGCGCGGCCGGGGGGACGGTTCCTTCAAGGACTCGCAGCCGATCGCCGCGGGCGGCGGCTTCGGCCGCATCATCACGGCCGACCTGGACCTCGATGGTCACCCCGACCTCGTGGAGACGCACAACGCCGCCAGCCAGTTCTCGGTCCGTCTCGGCCGCGGCGACGGCACCTTCGCCCCGGCGTGGTCGGCCGCGACGGTGGAGCACCCCCGCGCGCTGGCCGCCGGCCGCCTCGACTCTGACCGCTGGCCCGACCTGGTGGTGGCGACGGGCGATCTGCGCGATGTCGCGTTCCGGCCGGGCCGCGGGGATGGGACCTTCGGCCCCGAGACGCGCCTGAAGGCCGGCGTCGCCCCGAACTCGGTCGCCATCGCCGACGTGGATGGTGACGGTGAGAACGATATCGTCGTCCTGAACTTCGGCGACGACAATCTCACCTGGTTCCGGGGGCACGGGGACGGCACGTTCGACGAGGGGTTGTTCCTCCCGGTCGGGATGTTCCCGACCGCGATCGCGGCGCGGGACCTGGACGGCGACGGGCGGAGCGACGTGGTGGTCGGGTTCGGGCGCGGCCGGCGTCTCGTCGTCATCCGCAGCCTCGGCGACGGACTCTTCGCATCGGAGGTGGTCCCGGCCCAGGGCAGCGCCCCCTGGGCGGTCGCGGTGGACGATCTCGACGGCGACGGCCGGTTCGACATCATCACGGCGAACCGCGACTCCGCGAACATCTCCGTCCTTCCCGGCGACCCCACGGGGAGTTTCGTTCCGGCGAACGTCTACGGAGCCGGTTCCACCCCGCGCGACATCGCGGTGGCCGACTTCGACGGCGACGGCCGGAAGGACGTCGCCGAGATCCTGCCCGAAGGCGTCGCCGTCCTGTTGAACGAGAGCCCGATTCTTCCCGCCGCACCCGGGATCGCCGATTTCGTGGTCCGCCCCGGCACCATCCCCGCCGGCGTCACGGTGTCCTGGCGCACCCTCTCCGAGCGGGATCTGATCGGCTTCCGGCTGGTGGCCGTCGATCGATCGGGCATCGCCGAGATCGCGTCCCTGCGTGTCGACTGCCGGGAATGCGAGACGGGATTCGGCAGCCGGTACGAAGTCGCGCTGCCCCGGCCCCCGCAGGGACGGGCCTTCTATCTCGAGGTGCTGCACCAGGACGGGACGTCCGAGCGCATCGGCCCGGCGGCGCGCGGCGCCGGCGGTCGCCCCACCTCCCCGCCGGGCAGGAAAGAGGGAACCGGCCGGACCAGGGACCGCGCTTCATCCGGGGCGAATTCCCCCAAGTCCTGAGCCCGGAGTCCTTCCGGACGCGGACGAGGCCCACCGCGGCGTCCCGCGGCCCGGCCTCGATCCGACCCTCAATGCACGGGGTCGCGACTTTCCCGGCCTGCGAGGATAGGATCCCCTCGTCCATGAGCCAGCACATCCTCGGTATTTCCGCCTACTACCACGACAGCGCCGCCTGTCTGCTGCGCGACGGCGTCCTCGTCGCGGCGGCGCAGGAGGAGCGCTTCACGCGCAAGAAGCACGACGCCCGTTTCCCGGTGAACGCCGTGAAGTACTGCCTGCGCGAGGGAAACGTGTCGCTGCAGGACCTGCGCTACGTCGCCTTCTACGACAAGCCGCTGGTCAAGTACGAGCGCCTGCTCGAGACCTATCTCGGCTTCTCGCCGCGCGGGCTGCGCTCCTTCGTCGCCGCGATGCCGGTCTGGATGAAGGAGAAGCTCTTCCTCAAATCGCTCCTCGGGAAGGAAATCGACGCGTGCGCCAACGGCGACGGCAAGGCCGCGAGGCCGCCGATCCTGTTCGGCGAGCACCACGAATCGCATGCCGCCTCCGCCTTCTACGTCTCGCCGTTCCAGCGCGCGGCGGTCCTGTGCCTCGACGGGGTGGGGGAGTGGGCGACCACCTCGGCCTGGCTGGGGGAGGGGAACCGCCTGCAGCCGCTGTGGGAGATCCATTTCCCGCACTCCATCGGCCTGCTCTACTCGGCGTTCACCTACTTCACCGGGTTCAAGGTGAACTCCGGCGAGTACAAGGTGATGGGACTCGCCCCGTACGGCCGGCCGAAATACGTGCAGGCGATCTACGACCATCTCATCGACCTGAAGCCGGACGGCACCTTCCGGCTGAACATGGATTACTTCGCCTACTGCACCGGCCTGCGCATGACCAACGGGAAATTCGACGACCTGTTCGGCGGACCGCCGCGAGACCCGGAGTCGACGCTGACGCAGCGCGAGATGGACCTCGCCCGCTCGGTGCAGGAGGTGACCGAGGAGGTGATGCTGCGCCTGTCGCGTACCCTCCACGAGGAGACCGGCGCCGAGAACCTCTGCCTCGCCGGCGGCGTGGCGCTCAACTGCGTCGGCAACGGGCGCCTGCTGCGCGAAGCGCCGTACAGGGGGATCTGGATCCAGCCGGCCGCCGGCGACGCGGGCGGAGCGATCGGTGCGGCGCTGTCGGCCTGGCACGCACTCGACGGTCAGCCGCGCCACGTCTCCCCCGGCACCGACGCGATGCGCGGCGCCTACCTCGGCCCGAAGTACAGCAACGAGGAGATCGAGACGACGCTCGAGGGGCTCGGCGCGCCGTACGAGCGGCTCTCCGACGACACCCTCTTCGACCGGGTCGCCGACGAGATGGCGGCGGGGAAGGTGATCGGCTGGCTGCAGGGGCGCATGGAGTTCGGCCCGCGCGCCCTCGGCGGGCGCAGCATCCTCGGCGACGCGCGCAATACGAAGATGCAGTCGGTGATGAACCTCAAGATCAAGTACCGCGAGTCGTTCCGCCCCTTCGCGCCGTCCGTCCTGCGCGAGCGGGTGAACGACTTCTTCGAGATGGACACCGACAGCCCGTACATGCTGCTGGTGGCGCAGGTCAAGCCGGGGCGGTGCGTCCCGATGACGGGCGAGCATGCCTCCCTCTGGGGCATCGACCTGCTCAACGTGCCGCGCTCCGACATTCCGGCCATCACGCACGTGGACTACTCCGCGCGCATCCAGACCGTGCATGCGGACACCAATCCGCGCTACCACCGGCTGCTGAGCGCTTTCGAGAAGAAGACCGGCTACGGGGTCATCGTCAACACGTCCTTCAACGTGCGCGGCGAGCCGATCGTCTGCACGCCCCTCGACGCCTACCGCTGTTTCATGCGCACCGAGATGGACGTGCTCGTCCTCGAGAATTGCGTTTTGATGAAGGAGAAACAGCCCGCCTTCAAGGACCAGGGGGACTGGCGCAAGGAGTTCGCCCTCGACTGACATGAACGATCCCGTCACGAAGCGTCAGCTGCGCTCCTTCGGCCTGCTCACGGGAGGGATCTGGGCCGTCATCGGGGTGCTGCCGTGGGTGTTCCGCGGCGCCCCGGTGCGCCTGTGGGCCCTCGTCCTGGGGGCGCTGCTCGCCGGCTTCGGACTCGTGTGGCCGGCGGCGCTGCATCATCCCTATCGCGGCTGGATGACCCTCGGCCACGCGCTCGGCTGGATCAACTCGCGCATCCTGCTGAGCCTGGTCTTCTACCTCGTGGTCACGCCGATGGGCTTCTTCATGCGGCTGTCCGGGCGCGACCCGATGCGACGCAGCTTCGACCCGCAGGCGCCGAGCTATCGCGTGCCGCGCGAGGCGCGTCCCGGCGATCACATGCGTCGGCAATTCTGAAGGAGGTCCTGGTGATCGATTTCCTCACGGAGCTCTGGGCGTTCATGCGGACGCGGAAGAAGTTCTGGCTGCTGCCGATCGTGGTCGTCCTGCTCCTGCTCGGCGTCCTCATCGTGCTGACGCAGGGCTCCGCCATCGCGCCGTTCATCTACACGCTGTTCTAGCCGGGTGAGAAATCCGGGCTAAGCCCCGGGGCCCGGTTTCCGGCCGAAGTGCCGTCGCCACTGCTCGAACTGCTCGCGCTGGAACTTGGCGAGGGTGTCGAGGATGAATCCGACGCCGAGGCTGATCCCCGAGAGCACCCCCAGCGCCGCGGCCAGGATGGCGCGCGGGAAGCGTGGCACCAGACCCGTCGTCATGTAGTCCTGCACCGGGCCCCAGCCGCAGAGGATCGAGAGGACCGCGAACACCAGCGCCACCGAGGAGAAGAACAGGAGCGGCTTGTAGTCCTTCATGATCAGCAGGATGGTGCGCAGCACGAGGAACCCGTCCGAGAAGGTGTCGAGCTTGGAGTGGCTTCCCGGGGGCCTCTGGCCGTAGCCGACCGGCACCTCGCGGAAGGCATACCCCTTGGCTGCCGCCTGCAGGGTCATCTCGGTCTCGATCTCGAACCCGCCCGACAGGAGCGGGATCGATCGCACGAACTCCCGCGAGAAGACCCGGTACCCGGACATGACATCGGTGGCCGGCACCCGGAAGAGCCACGCGATCAGCCCGGTGACCAGGCGATTGCCGAAGCGGTGGAACAGGCGGAAGGCCCCGGCGGCCGCTTGCGCCCGCGCCCCGACGACCATGTCGACGTCGCCGGGACGAAGCGCCGCGATCAGGCGGGGCGCATCGGCGGCCGCGTAGGTGTCGTCACCATCCACCAGCAGGTAGGCGTCCGCCTCGACGCTCTGGAACATGTGGCGCACCACGTGCCCCTTCCCGAGCCGCGGCGAGGCGATCACGATGGCCCCGGCCGCGCGCGCCCGCTCGGCGGTGCGGTCCGTCGATCGGTTGTCGAAGACGTGGATCGCGGCGCCGGGCAGGACGCGGCGGAAATCCTCCACGACCTTGCCGACGGTGACTTCTTCGTCGTGACAGGGGATCAGGATGGCCAGCTTCGGCATCGCGCCGCGCATTCTAGCCGTACCGCCCCCGGAACACCCTTTGGCGACGAAGTGATTTGGACGAGTCGGGCGCGGGATTCAGTGCACTTCGACAAGGGCATTCTGGAAGCGCGCGTCGAGGGCCTCGCCGGTGCGGCTCCGGACGGAGGCGCGGCTGAAATCGAGCGCGGAGACTCCGGGCGCAAGGGCGCGGAACTGCAGCCGGACGACGGCGCCCGATCCCTGCAGCAGCCCCGAGGATTCGACGAGCGACAGGCCGACGGCCAGGTCGCCGGGGCGCGTGGGATTCACGTTGGCGAGCAGGATCGGCTGCAGACCGGCGACGCCCGACCCCTGGCTCGCCGACTGGAACTCGAGGATGGCGGGATCGAACTCGACGTGGAACGGCACGCTGCTCACATTCGAAGCGTCGCTCAGGTGCACCGTGACGTTCACCGCGTCGCCGACGGTGATCGACGTCGAAGGAAGGACGAGAGCGAGCGTCGGGTTTTCCGGCGGCGTCCCCCGCGAGCTTCCACCGCCGCCGCCACCGTGCGTGACCGGCGTGTTCGTCGTCGGCTGGCCCGGCTCCGGATCGGACTCCGGCGGGGGCGGTGCCGTCGGATGGGCGACAGCGGGCACGGCGATCCAGCCGCTCCCCTGGGGTGCGGCCGAGGGGTCACCGCCGGTTTGAAGCTCCGTCGCGATCGGCGAACGCGTCGGCACCGGGGCGGGCGCCGGCGCCGTCACCGCGGACACGGTCTTTCGGGCCGCGAGCGCAGGCGGAGCCGTCACCCTGTGCTGCGGCGGGTGCGGTGCCGGAGCCGTCTCGTCCTGGACGGGGACGACGATCGGGGCATCAGGACGCGGCGCGGACCAGCCGGCGCGCTCCGGCGGGACCGCAGGGATGGTGACGGGACGCGGCTCGGCGGCCACGACGGACACCGAGCGCATCGGAGACGCCTGTCGTTCGGGCGATTGCGGTGGAAGCGGCGGCGGCAGGGGTCGCAGCGGCAGGATGACTCCGACCGGCACGTGCGGCCCGAGCGGAGCGCGCAGGCTCCGGTACCGCCAGGAATCCCAGATCGGCGCCCCGACCAGCGTCACCGCGAGCAGCCCGCCGACGGCGGAGACCCAGAGGCCCAGCCGGCGATCCATCAGGGGATCGTCACCATGCCGCCGTGGTTCGGCGTCCACACCGCCGGGCGGGGATTGCTGTTCTGATCGATCACCGATTCGCTCACCGTGTCGCCGGCGCCGGTGTGGAAGTCGAAGACTCCCGAAGCCGATCCGGCCCGGACGAAGTGCAGGCTGACCAGCGCCTCGCTTCCGGTCGCGCTGACCGGCGGATCGCTTCCAAGTCGGCTCATCGCGACCTGCACGCCGGTCGGCGTCGGCGTGACCACGACGACGGGCGGGTTCGTCGGATTGCCCTTCAGCATCAGCGGACCCACCGCGTACGACTGGTACTGCAGCGCGTTGGTCGGGTAGGTCAGGTCGAAGCCGACGGTGTAGATGCCGGTCAGGTTGGAGACCAGGATGACGACGTCGAGCGAGGTGCAGGTCGACGAGGCCTGGTCCATGTAGATGTCACCGCTGCCCGGCGTGACCATGGCGCGATCGAAGGTGAGATTCGTGCACATCGGCGCGTCGTGATCGCTCCCGCCCCCTCCGCCGCCGCAGGCGGCGAGTCCGAGCGCGGCGACGACAGCGGCGAGCGCAAACGCGGGACGGCGTTGGCCGGTCAAGGAAGTCCTCCCCACGTTCGAATCTAGGGTGCGGGACGGGGCCGTCAAGGGCACCCGCTGAATTCGCGACCGTAATAGGTGACGAAAACCGTCAGGTCATCCGGGCCGACGTAGCCGTCGCCGTCGAGATCGACCGCGGGCACGAAGCGCGCCTCTCCCGTTTCCAGGTTCCACGAGCGCGCCAGCGTGTTGAGATCGACGATGTCGATGGCGCAGTCGGCGTTGGCGTCGGGGGACTTCACCACGGTGAACAGGTCGGCCCCGCTGCCGAGGCCGAGATCGGGATTCGCGACCGTGACGGTGCGCGGCCCCGCGGCGGCGTCGGCGGGGATCGACACGCCCACCAGCAGATCGCCTTGCGGCGTGAGCGAGGGCGGCTGGACGGCGACGTCCGGGCCGAGATTCACCGTCGCCCCGGCCGCGAAATTCTGGCCCTTCACCTGGACGAATCGCGCCTGCGATCGCACGGCGTAGATGGTGCCGCTGCTCGTCTCCATCGCCGATTCGACGATCGGCGGTGCGCTCAAATCGGTCGCCAGGCGCGCCGTCACCTCGGTGGACGGGGCGCTTTCGTTTCCGGAGAGGTCATAGGCGACGACGGAAAAGTAATAAGTGACTCCGCGGACCAGACCGCTCACCTGCGCATTGGTCACGCGGCCGGCGTCGAATTCGGCGTCGACGCTGCCGGGCGCCGTCCCGTAGCGCAGACGGTAGCCGGAGAGATCGGCCTCCGCGTCGGACGACCACGACAGGCGCATGGTCGCCGCCGCGGCGTCGCGCACACCCGCACCGAGCGCGCACACGGCGAGCAAACCTGCGACTATCAGCGATTTGGGGACTGCTGCTGGGAGGCTCCGCTCCATCCCCTCTCCGCGGACATGCGCGCTGCGAGAGAGCGCGCGTGTTGGACTGGCACGAACTAAGCAAGCTCAATGCCAGAAATTGCGGAGAGACCGGTCCGAATCGTCCCGAAACGAAGTCGGAGGGAGCGGGAGCGGACCTCTAGAACAGGCCGTGCACGAGACCGGCGTCGTCGAGATCGATCGACTCCGCCGCCGGTTTCGGCGGCAGCCCGGGCATCGTCATGATGCTGCCGACGAGCGGGTAGATGAACCCGGCGCCGGCGGCGATCCGGATCTCCTCGATCGGCATCGTGAACCCGGTCGGCCGCCCCTTGAGCTTCGGATCGTGGGACAGCGACAGGGGCGTCTTCGCCATGCAGATCGGCAGGCCCTCGTAACCCTCGCGGCGCAGGAAGGCGATCCGCTCCTTCGCCCGATCGCTGTAGGTCACGCCGGCGGCGCCGTAAACCTTTGTCGCGATGGTCTCGATCTTCTCCTCGATCGAGCGGTTCAGCTCGTAGAGCGGCTTGAAGCGGGAAGGCATCTCGCAGGCCTTGAGCACCGCTTCGCCGAGCTCGAGCCCGCCTTCGCCGCCCTTCGCCCAGACCTCCACGGGCACGGCAGCCAGGGCGCCGGCGTCGAGCGCGGACTTGCGCACCGCGGCGATCTCCTCGGCGCTGTCGGAGTCGAAGCGGTTGATGGCCACGACCGCCGGGACGCCGAACAGCTTCATGTTCTCGACGTGCTTGGCGAGGTTGGCGCCGCCGCGCGCCGCCGCCTCGGGGTCCGGGCGCTTCCAGGTGGCCGCGTCCTTCGTGTCGATGGCGGCGCCGCCGTGCAGCTTCAGCGCCCGCACCGAGCAGACGATGACCGCGGCGGAGGGGATGTTCCCGGAGACGCGGCACTTGATGTCGAAGAGCTTCTCCGCGCCGCACTCCGACCCGAAGCCGCTCTCGGTGACGACATAATCGGCGAGCTTGAGCGCCATCCGGTCGGCGAGGACGGAGTTGTTGCCGTGCGCCACGTTGGCGAAGGGGCCGCAGTGGACGATCGCGCCGCCCCCCTCGAGGTTCTGCACCAGGTTCGGCTGGATGGCCTCGCGCAGCACGGCGGCCATGGACCCCTCGGCGTGCAGGTCGCGGGCCCGGACCGGGCGGCCGGCGCGGTTCAGCCCGATGAGGATCTTCCCCAGGCGCTCCTTGAGATCGGCGAGGCCGGTGGAGAGCGACAGGATCGCCATCACCTCGGAGGCCGCGGTGATGTCGAAGCCCGTCTCGCGCTCGATCCCGTTGTTGCCGCCGCCGACGCCGATACGAACCTTGCGCAGGGCGCGGTCGTTGAGGTCGAGGCTGCGCCGCCAGAGGATCGCGTCGGGATCGAGGTCGAGCTTGTTCCCCTGGAACAGGTGGTTGTCCACGAGCGCCGCGAGGAGATTGTGCGCCGTGGCGATGGCGTGGAAGTCCCCCGTGAAGTGCAGGTTGATCTCCTCGTTGGGGACGACCTGCGAGTAGCCGCCGCCGGTCGCCCCGCCCTTCACGCCGAACACCGGGCCCATCGAGGGCTGGCGGAGCGTCGACAGGGCGCGCTTGCCGAGGCGCTTGAGGGCCTGCGTCAGGCCGATGGTGACGACCGTCTTGCCTTCGCCGAGGGGCGTCGGGTTGATGCCGGTGACGTCGATCAGCCGGCCGTCGGGGCGGTCACGCAGCCGCTCGAGGGCGCGCAGGGCGATCTTGGCCTTGTAGCGCCCGTACGGAATGATTTCATCGGACTGCAGCCCGAGGGTTTCGGCGAGCGCCTCGATGCGGATGAGTTTCGCGCGGCGCGCGATGTCGAGATCGGTCAACGTCACTGGGTTTTCCCTCCGGTTGGTGTTCCGCCGTCGAGGACGCGCTTCAGGTCCTCCACTTCCGTCTCCGACGGGTCGATGGCCTGGGCGCGCTCCAGCTCCTTGCGCGCCGCCGGCAGATCCCCCTGCGCCGCCTGCGCCCGCCCGAGGAGGGCGTGGCCGCGTGCCGACGGGGCGCGCTGCAGCGCCAGCCGCGCCTGCGCCGCCGCGGTGGCCGCGTCCTGCCGCTGCAGCGCCACGGACGCCGCCAGCAGGTGCGCCTCGGTCGAGTAGGGCATCGGCTCCCGGGTCATCGACTGGAGTGTCGTAGCCGCCTCGTCCCAGCGCTCGCCGCGCGCCAGGAGCACGGCCGACTGGTAGGACGCCTGCGGATAGCCGGGGAATTCCTGGCACGCCCGCTTCAGGAGCGACAGTCGCTTCTTCGGCTCGCTCTCCGCCATGGCGCGCGTGTAGGTCTCGAAGGCCAGCAGCGGTGGAGACGGGTCGGTCTCTTCGCCGCCGCAGCCGCGCACGCCGGCGTCGCGGCCGAGCCCCTCCATCAGGCTCGCGTGCACCGCGAGGAGATCGATCAGCCGGCCCTGGCGCTGCTGCCAGGGGCGGGCGCGCTCCTGCTCGAGATCGATGACGCGGATCTGCACCGTGACGTCGCCCTCCTGCACCGAGAACCGGCCGAGCACCAGCCGATCGGGGCGCAGCCCGGTGCTGCGGGCGCGCATCTTCCGTCCCAGCTCGAGCGCGCTCGCGAGCGTCAGCGAAGCGCCGGGAGGGATGCCGTTCCCCTCCAGGAAGACCGCGCGGTCCTCCTCCTCGACCACGGCCGCGCCGCAGGCCTTGAGGTGCTCGCCGGTGTGGAAGGCGAGGCCGTTCTGCAGCCAGTCGAGCGCCGCGGCCTCGGAGGTGTTCTCGAACGGCAGGATGACGAACCCGACCGGGGACGAGGCGGCCAGCGCCGGCGTCGCGCCGGGCCCCCCTGCCGCGGCGAGGACCAGGAGCGCCGCGATCCCGGCGCGCCGCAGGAAAGCCGCCGTCACGCCGGCGTCCGCCGGGCGCGAGCGTCGGCGAGCGAGATCTCGTCCGACGCCTCGCAGCGGCCGAAGAACATCTTGCCGGCCGTCGTCTGCAGCACCGAGGTGATGGTGACCGCGATGTTCTTGCCGAGGAAGCGCTTGGCGTTGTCCACGACGACCATGGTGCCGTCGTCGAGGTAGCCGACGCCCTGGTTCGGCTCCTTCCCCTCCTTGAGGATGAACAGGCTCATCGACTCGCCGGGGAGGACCACCGGCTTCAGCGCGTTGGCGAGCGTGTTGACGTTCAGCACGCGCACGCCGCGCAGCTCGGCGATCTTGTTCAGGTTGAAGTCGTTGGTCAGGATGCGCGCCTCGATCTGCCGCGCCAGCTCGATGAGCTTCATGTCCACGTCGGGGACGTCGGGGAAGTCGACCTCCGACAGGATGACCCGGCCGTCCGGCCCCTTCTTGAGACGTTGAAGGATTTCCAGCCCCTTGCGGCCACGGTTGCGCCTCAGCGGATCGGACGAGTCGGCGATCTGCTGCAGCTCGCGCAGGACGAACTGCGGCACCACCAGCGCCCCGTCGAGGAATCCGGTCTCGGCCACGTCGGCGATGCGCCCGTCGATGATGGCGCTGGTGTCCAGGATCTTGTTGTTGAGCCCGTCCGTCCCCTCGCTCCAGGCGGCGCGGAGCCCGGCGGGGGAGAACCGGCCGGCGCGCGCGGCCCCGGCGGCCATGCCGAGATAGCCGAAGAGCAGCAGCACCAGCCCCCGCGTCGAGGAGACCGGGACGCCCTTGAGGGTTTCCGCCGGAACGAGCGCCAGGAGGAGCGCCGCCATGAGCGCGCCGACGAGGAGTCCCGCCACGCCGCCGAGGAGCACCCGCAGCCGCAGCCCGCGCAGCAGCCGCTCCAGTCCGAGGATGGCCGCCCCGGCGAACAGGCCGAGGGCCGGGCCGGTCAGATCGAGGGGACGCAGGGACGGAGGCCGCGCCAGCGACGCGAACAGCGCGGACAGGGCCAGGAGCGCGACCTTGACGCCCAGGTTCTTCATGGCGGCGCCCATCATATCCCGACATGCCGGCGCGGCAGCCGGGGGCCGAGGCGGGCGAGGATCTCCCAGGGGATGGTGCCGCAGGCGCGCGCCAGGACGTCCGCGCCGAGGCGGACCCCGTCCTGCTGGCCGATCACGGTGGCGACGTCGCCGATGGCGGTCTGCGGCAGCGCGGTCACGTCGACGGTCGTGAGGTCCATGCTGACGCGCCCGACGATCGGGGCCCGCTGACCCGCGAGCAGCACCTCGGCGTGGTTGCCGGCGGCGCGGGGCAGGCCGTCGGCGTAACCGATCGCGAGCGTGGCGATGCGCACGGGGCCCGGCGCCTTGAAGGTGCGGCCGTAGCCGACCGTGTCGCCGGCCTGGAGATCGCGCAGGTCGACCACGGCGCTGCGCAACGACAGGACCGGCCGCACCGCCAGCGTCTTGACGCACCCGTCCGGGTGATAGCCGTAGAGCAGCAGTCCCGGGCGCGCCAGCGACATCCAGGTCGCGCGGTGATCGAGGATTGCCGGGCTGTTGGCGAGGTGCAGATCGGCAGGGGACAGCCCGGCCGCCTTGAAGGCCGCGATCGCCTGCAGGAACGCCTGCGTCTGCCGCGCCGTGGAGGCGTCCCCCGGCGTGTCGGCGGAGGGGAAATGCGAGAAGGCGCCGGTGATGTCGAGAGCGTGGGCGAGCTTGAGCCGCTCTGCGAACGCGCCGGCCTGCGACGCCGGGAGGCCGAGCCGGCCCATGCCGGTGTCGATCTTCACGTGCGCCTCGGCGGTCCGTCCGCGCCGCGCCGCCGCGTCGTCGAGCGCCGCCACCTGGTCGAGGCGGAACAGGGCCGGCGTCAGGTGGTGATCGAGGATGGCCTCCGCCTGCCGCGGCGCGAAGCCGGCGAGCACCAGGATCGGCAGCCGGATGCCGGCGGCGCGCAGCTCGATCCCCTCCTCCACGAGGGAGACGCCGAGCCAGTCGGCCCCTTCGCGCTGCAGCCGCTGGGCGATCGCCGGGGCGCCGTGCCCGTAGGCGTCCGCCTTGACCACCGCCATGACGCGCGCCCCCGACAGGTGCGCGCGCACGACGCGCAGGTTGTGGGCCAGGGCGTCGAGGTCGATCTCGATCCAGGTCGCCCGCCCGGGCCGGGGAGGAAGGCCTGCGGGTGCGCGTCGTTCGGGAGCGCCGGTTTCGGGCGTGCCGGTGGCGCCGTTCACTCCGGGCGCCACTCCCGCTGCTCGAATCGGGTGTACTCGCGCAGGAAGGCGAACTCGAGCGTGCCGATGGGGCCGTTGCGCTGCTTGGCGATGATCACCTGCGCCATGCCGCGGTTCTCCTCGGTCGGCTTGTACACCTCCTCGCGGAAGATGAAGAGGACGACGTCGGCGTCCTGCTCGATGGCGCCCGACTCGCGCAGGTCGGAGAGCTGCGGCTTGCTCCCCGGGCCGCGCTGCTCGGGCGCGCGCGACAGCTGCGAGATGGCGATGACCGGCACGCGCAGCTCCTTCGCCAGCTCCTTGAGCGAGCGGGAGATCTCGGTGATCTCCTGGTTGCGGTTTTCATGGCGGCCGCGGCCGCGCATCAGCTGCAGGTAGTCGATGATGACGAGGTCGAGCCCCTGCTCCTGCATCAGCCGGCGGCTCTTGGCGCGCATCTCCATGATGCCGACCCCGGCCGTGTCGTCGATGGCGATGGGGATCTGCGACATCTCGGCGATGGTTTCGGTCACGCGCCGCCATTGCTCGCGCGTCAGCCGTCCGGTGCGCATGGCGTGGGCGTCGATGCGGGCCTGCCCGGTCAGCAGGCGCAGGAACAGCTGGTCGCGCGACATCTCCAGCGAGAACACGCCGACCCGGCGCCCCATGTTGGCGCAGTTCTGCGCGATGTTCATGGCGAACGCCGTCTTCCCCATGCTCGGGCGCGCCGCGACGATGATCAGGTCCCCGGGCTGGAACCCCGAGGTCTTCTCGTCCAGCTCGCCGTAACCGGTCGCGAGCCCGGTGATGTTGCTGCGCTGCGTCTGCAGCCGCTCGATGGTCCTGAGCCCCTCCTCGGCCAGGATCGACATGGGGACGAAGCCGCCGCGCAGCTGGTCCTGGGCGATCTGGAAGACCAGGCGCTCGGAGTTGTCGAGGAGATCCTCGACGGTGTCGCTGCCCTCGTAGGCGGTCTCGACGATCTTCCCGCCGGCTTCGATGAGCGCCCGGCGGATCGACTGCTGCTTGACGATTCTGGCGTAGTGCTCGATGTTGGCGGAGTGCGGCACGCCGTCGATGAGCGACGAGACGTAGGCGTGGCCGCCGACCACCTCCAGCTCGCCGGTGCGTTTCAGCTCCTCGACGACGGTGATCGGGTCGATGGCGGACGAGCGCTCCGACAGAACGCTCATGGCCTTGTACACGCGCCGGTGCTGGTCGCGGTAGAAGTCCGTGTCCTTGAGGAACTCCTGCGCCTGGTTCATGGCGCTGTTCATCACCATGATGGCGCCGAGCACGGCCCGCTCCGCGTCGAGGTTGTAGGGGATTTCCTTCTCGAGGGTGATGTCGGTGGCCATGCGCGCTCTCTTCGGGGACGGGCGGCATCCTAGCATCGAATCGCGGCGTCGCTTCCCAGGATTGCGACGAGGAGAGTCGATCGTCTACGATCGCCGCGGCTGGAGTGAACCGGATGGTCGCTGCCGCGCCAAAACGCGGGAGAGGAAAGTCCGAACTCCACAGGGCGCTGCGCTGGGTAACACCCAGTCCCGGTGACGGGAAGGAAAGTGCCACAGAGAACAGACCGCCTGGAACGGAGGTTCGCCTCCGCTCCCGGTAAGGGTGAAACGGTGGGGTAAGAGCCCACCAGCGCCCCGGGTGACCGGGGCGGCTCGGCAAACCCCGCAGGGAGCAAGGCCAAATAGGGGAGCGCACCGGGTGGCCCGCCCGAGCTCCCGGGTCGGTCGCTTGGCGGCGGGGCCCATCGGCGCGCGAGCGCCGGGACGGTCGTGCCGCCGCCCGCGCGGGTAACCGCGCGGGTAGAGGAATGACCATCGGCCGCCGGCAACGGCGGCAACAGGATTCGGCTTACGGTTCACTCCGGCCAGATCATCTCCAACGCCGATCCGCGGTTCGGGCGCGCCTGGCGGCGTCTCGCGCCCGAGGTGGAGCGTCTCTCCGCCCGCCTGTTCGCGCTGCGCGAGCTGTCCCTTCATGAGAACGCGTCGAGCGCGCTGCTGCGCGCCTTCCTGCGCCGGCACGGCTTCCAGGTGAAATCCGGAGCGGGTGGGCTCCCGACCGCGTTCGTGGCGCGGCGCCGGATCGGGCGCGGCGGCCCACGCCTGGGGCTTCTGGCCGAGTACGACGCGCTGCCGGACATCGGCCATGCCTGCGGCCACAACCTGATCGGCGCCTCGGCGTGCGGCGCCGCCGTTCTCGCGGCGCGTCTCCTCGGCCGGACCCCGGCGGAGATCGTCGTCTACGGCACGCCGGCGGAGGAGACCATCGGCGGCAAGATCGTCCTGGCGAAAGCGGGACTGTTCCGCGGCCTCGACGCGGCGCTGATGTTCCATCCCTCCACCGAGGACCGCGTCTACATGACCTCGCTGGCGTGCCATTCGTTCGAGGTGGAGTTCCGCGGCCGCGCGGCCCACGCCGTCGCCTCGCCGGAGAAGGGAATCAACGCCCTCGCCGCGCTCCTGGGGCTGTTCGCGGCGATGGACCGGCTGCGTCCCAGCCTGCCGGTCGAGGCGCGCATGCCCGGTGTCATCCTGGAGGGCGGACGGCGGCCGAACATCGTCCCGGACCGGGCCGTCGGCCGCTTCACGCTGCGCGCCGGCGACCTGCGCCGCCTCGGCCGCGTCAAGAGCGCCTTCTTCGCGGCGGGACGCGCCGCGGCGAAGAGTGTCGGCGCCCGGGTGCGTTTCCGAGCCGTCGACCTGCCGTACGCCGAGATGCGCACCAACGGGCCGCTGGCGGAGATCTTCAAGGAGGAGCTGCGCGCCCTCGGCCGCACCACGGTCGACACGCCGCGCAAGGGGATGGGTTCGCTCGACATGGGGAACGTCAGCCAGGTCGTGCCGTCCATCCACCCGTTCGTCGCCATCGCACCGAAGAGCGCGCCGCTCCATTCGCGCGCCTTCGCGGTCCGCGCCGGCGGGCCGCCGGGACGACGGGGCCTGGCGATCGCCTCGCGCGCGCTCGCCGCAACACTGGTCCGCGCCGTGCACGACCCCGCCATCCTGCGTGCGGCGCGCCGGGCCTACGGGCGCGGCGGACACCCGTCCGGCGCGCCCCGGACGCTGCGCGCGGCCGGCGGCTCGCGGTGACGCGCGGCGCGGCGCGGCGGGCGGTCAAGCGCGGGGGAGCGCGGCGCCCGCTGCTCCAGCGGGGGGATCGGATCGCCGTGGTGGCGCCGGCGGGACCCGCGCCGCTCGAGGAGCTGGAGCGCGGCGTCGCCTTCCTCGAGAAGCGCGGCTACGTCGTGACGCGCGGCGCACACCTGTCGGGCCGGCACGCCTATCTCGCGGGGACCGACGCGGAGCGGGCCGCGGATCTGAACGCCGCCATCCGCGATCCTCGGGTCCGGCTCGTCTGGTGCGCCCGCGGCGGCTACGGCACGCCGCGCCTGCTCGATCGCGTCGACACGCGGGCCCTGCGCCGCGACCCGAAGCCGCTCCTCGGCTACAGCGACGAAACGGCCCTTCAGGAACTCTGGCGCCGGGCCGGCGCGCCGATTCTCTACGGTCCTCACGTGGTGGAGCTTCACGACCGGCGGGCGTGGCACGCCGGCTCGCTCGACGCCGCGCTGCAGGGTCGGGCGGTCGCGGTGCCGTTGGCGCGGCGCGCCGTGGCGCGGGAGGGGCGCGCGGCGGGTCCGCTTCTGGGCGGCTGCCTGTCGCTTCTCGTCGGGCTGGCGGGAACGCCGTACGAGCCGCCGCTCGACGGGGCCATCCTGTTCTGGGAGGACCTGAACGAGCAGCCGTTCCGGATCGACCGGATGCTCACGCACCTGAAGAATGCCGGGTGGCTGTCGCGCCTCTCCGGCATGGTCGTCGGCCGGCTGTACGGCTGCCGGGCGCAGGATCCGCGTCTCGATCGCTCGATCCGCGACATCCTGCTCGACCGCCTGGAAGGGACGCGCTATCCCGTGGTGTTCGATCTTCCGGCGGGACACGTCCCGGGCAAATGGACGCTGCCTCTCGGGGGACCGGCGCGCCTCGACACGGGCGCCTTACGACTGACGATCAGCGCACGCTGAACAGGACCTCGCGCGTCAGCGACTGGCCATTGGTCTTGTCGGTGACCTTGGCTTCCATGCGGAAGTCGGCCGGCAGCGCCACGTTGGCGCCGACGAGGTTGGCGATCGGCAGCTCCCACAGCTCCACCTGGCCGACCGGCTTCACCACCGGCTTGCGGTACGGCTTCCAGCCGGAGGCGTCCTTCACGTAGAAGGTGTAGGTCGATTCCAGGTTCGGCTTGCTCGTGGCGGTGTCGGGAGTCGGGTTGTAGACCTGGTAGTAGAAGGCGAGCGCGTCGGCTTTGGTCAAAACCGGCACGGCGCGCGGCACCAGGCGGAACGAGCCGATGCTGTAGAGCCCGCCGCCGCCGGATTTGTCGTCGTCCGGGCCGACGCTCTGGTCCTTCTTCCCGTACTGCGCCAGGAGCGACACGGTGCTCATGTCGAACTGCTTGGCGGCGTAGTCCGGGACCTTCAGGGTGGTGACGAGCGTCCCCATCTGCCCCTTCATCACCTTGTCCTCGACCACCACCGCCTGCTTGTAGGTCCCCGGCTTGAGATTGCGGCGTGCCTGGTAGACGAACCCGGCCGCCGGCCCGTCGGAAGCGGGGGCGGGTACGAACGGCAGCGCCCCCGTCATGTTGATCGGCTTCGCGTCGCCCTCGGGGGCGAGGCGCGCGAACGGCAGGATCGCCTCCGTGCCGCCGCCGTGGGCCGCCTCGCGCGGCACCTCGATGGTCGTCACCACCAGCGTCGTCGCATCGGCCGTGGCGTAGAAGTCGTTCTTGACCTGGAACGGCACGTCGGTCGGACCGCTGCCCTTGGCGGCCACCGCGTCGAGGATGGGGATCTGCCGCTGGCTCTCGGGAGAGGTGTCCTCGGGGACCTCCTTGGGAGCGGCGGCGGCGACCTCCTGCGAGGCGTCCGCCACCAGGCTCGGGATCTTCCAGCCGATGCCGCGCGTCTCGTCGTGCGCCGCGACGTAGGTCTCGAGGGTCTTCTTGTCGCGCAGCAGGAAGCCGGTGTCCACGGGAGCGAAGCTCAGCTCGAACTTGTCCTTGATGCCGTTCACCGGGCTCGGCTCGTACACCCAGTAGGTGTAGCGCGAGTCCTTGTGCTGGCTGGCCGGAGGCCCGAGCAGGATGAAGACGCGTCCGAAGTCGGAGACCGATCCTTCCTTGAGCATCGTCTTGTAGGCCTTGTCCGCCTGCTCCACGCGCTGCCAGAAGATCGTCTGGTACTCGTTTTCGGGCGTCCCCGGCGTCGGATCACGCTTCTCCCAGAAGGTCCTGGCGAAAGCTGCCCGCTCGTCGTCGGTCTTGAGCGCCTTGAACTGCTTCTCCTCGTCCTCGGACATGAGCCACTGGACCGGGCCCTTGGCCCAGTCCTTCCCCGGAGTCTTCCAGTCGGGAGGCCCGCCGGCCCCCACCGTGGCCAGGAGCAGGACACCGAGAACCGCAGGCCGGACGAACGAACGCAGTGCGCGCATGGGATCCCTCACAGAGAGGCGCGGATTATAGCCACCGCCGCCGCCCCCGGCAAAACCGGCATCCGGGGGCAGGTATTAAAAGGAGGGGAGACACGCCCCTATAATGCGCGGCGCGCGTGACCATCAAGATGAAGCTGGCGTACGTCGGGACCCGCTATGCCGGCTGGCAGATCCAGCCGGCGCTTCCCACCATCCAGGGGCACCTCGAAGACCGTCTCGGACGCCTCCTCCGGGAAAAGATCACCGTCTTCGGCGCGGGGCGGACCGACTCGGGTGTGCACGCGCTGGGGCAGGTGGCCAGCTTCACGACGCAGAGGCAGGTGCCGCTCGATGGGCTGCGGCGCGGCCTGAACGCCCGGCTGCCGGAGGACATCCGCGTCCTCGTGACCGGGCAGGTCGCCGACTCCTTCCATGCCCGGAGCGATGCCCAAGGCAAGGAGTACGCCTATCGCTTCAGCCGCGCCGAGGTGACCTCGCCTTTCCGCGCTCCCTTCGTCTGCCCGGTGCGCGGCCGGCTCGACCTCGACGCGATGCGCCGCGGCGCGGCCGGGTTCGAGGGCCGGCACGACTTCACCTCGCTCGCGCCGTCTTCGCTCGAGCTTCAGGACCGGGTGCGCACCATCCGCTCGCTGCGGATCGAAGAGGAAGGCGACGAGGTCGTCCTGAAGGTGCAGGGCGACGGATTCCTGCGCCACATGGTCCGGACCATCGCCGGAACGCTCCTCGACATCGCGCGCGGCGTCCGCGAGGCCGGGGAGGTGCCGCGCATCCTCGCGGCGCGCGACCGCCGCGCCGCCGGACCGTGCGCGCCGGCGCGCGGGCTGACCCTCGTCGAGGTGTTCTACGCGGAGGCGGGCGCGTGAACCTGCTGGTCACGGGAGGCGCCGGCTACGTCGGCGGGGCCGTGGCGCGGCGCCTGCGCGCGGCGGGCCACGCGGTGACCATCCTCGACGACCTGAGCACGGGGCACCGTCACAACGTCGAAGGGTTCGACTTCGTCGAGGCCGACATGGCGGACCGGGAAGCGATCGAGCCGGTCCTGGCCCGGCGGCGGATCGAAGGGATCGTCCACATGGCCGCGCTCTGCCTCGTCGGCGCGTCGGTGAAGGATCCGGAGGCTTACTACGATCACAATCTGCGACGCCCCCTGGTGCTGCTGGACCTGGCGCTGCGGGCGGGCGTGGGCCGCTTCGTCTTTTCCTCGAGCGCCGCCGTCTACGGCGAGCCGGACGCGACCCCGATCGAAGAGGGCCATCCGACCCGTCCGACCAATCCGTACGGCGAGACCAAGCTGGCGTTCGAGCGTGCGCTGGCCTGGCACGCGGCGGCGCGGGGGACCGTGGCGGTGGCGCTGCGGTACTTCAACGCGGCCGGCAGCACCGCCGACGGCCACGGCGAAGAGCACGCCGAGGAGACCCACCTGATTCCGAACGTCCTGCGCGCCGCCCTCGGCGGAGAGCCGATCGCCATCTTCGGCACCGATTATCCCACTCCCGACGGCACTGCGGTGCGCGACTACGTCCACATCGAGGACCTCGCCGAGGCCCACCGCCTGGCGCTGGAGCACGCCGCCCCGACCGGTCGCCTCACGGTGTTCAACCTGGGGAGCGGGCAGGGGGCCTCGGTGCGCGAGGTGATCGACACGGCCCGCCGCGTCACGGGCCGGCCGGTCCCGGTCGTCGAGGCGGCGCGCCGTTCCGGCGACCCCGCCCGGCTCGTCGCCTCGCACGCCCGCGCCGGGAAGGTCCTCGGGTGGCGCGCCACGCGCGTGGATCTCGCCGGGATCATCGAATCGGCCTGGCGCTTCGCGCAGCGGGGCGTTTCTGGCAGCCGGTGAAGGCGTGTGCTACGATGCGCGCCGAACGCGCGAGGGGATTGGTTAGCCCCGCATGTCCGACCCACTGAACCAGCTCCGGGGATTCATCCGCGACGGCAGTCCCGAGGCGACCCTCGTCGGCGCCATCGATTTCGACCGCCTGCCGCGCCACATCGCCATCATCATGGACGGCAACGGCCGCTGGGCCCGCCAGCGCAGCCTGCCGCGCGTCGCCGGCCACCGCGCCGGCATCGCGGCGGTGCGGGACGTGGTCGAGACCTCCGCTCGCATCGGTTGCGAGGTCCTGACGCTGTACGCCTTCTCGGTCGAGAACTGGAAGCGTCCGCGCGCCGAGGTCAGCACCCTCATGTCGCTTTTGCGCGAGTACCTGCGCAAGGAGCTCAAAACGCTCCTCGAGCACGACATCGCCTTCAACGTCATCGGCCGGATCGAGGAGCTCGCGACGCCTGTGCGGCGCGACCTCGAGGAGACCCGCGGCCGGACGCGCGACAACCGCGGCATGCTGTTCAACATCGCGCTGTCCTACGGCGGCCGCACGGAGATCGTCGACGCCTGCAACCGCCTGCTGCGCGAGCGCGGCGGCGCGCCCGACGCCGCCGCCGGCGAGCCGATCGACGAAGCGACCTTCGAGCGCTACCTCTACACGGCCGGCCAGCCCGATCCCGACCTGCTCATCCGGACCTCCGGCGAGCTGCGCATCAGCAACTTCCTGCTGTGGCAAATCGCCTACTCCGAGATCTGGGTGACCGAGACGCTGTGGCCCGACTTCCGCCGCGGGGAGCTGCTGCAGGCGATCGTCGACTACCAGAAACGGGAGCGGCGCTACGGCCGGGTCGAGCCGAGCCGCGGGACCGTCGCCGCCTCGCCGGGCCAGGCCCGGTAGGCATCGCCATCTTGCGCTCGGGATTGCCGGCACGGATCCTCTCGGCGGTCGTCTTCCTGCCGATCTTCTGGATCCTGGTGAAGCGCTTCGGACCGCTTCCCTACGAGGCGCTGCTGGCGGTCGCCGCGGGCCTCGGGCTGTACGAGCTGTACGCCCTCGCCGAGGCCCGCGGACATCGCTGCCACCGGGTGCTCGGCGCGTGCACCGCCGCGCTGGTGCTGGCGACCTTCGCGGTGCCGGGGCTGCCGCTGTCCGCCGTCCTGGCGGCGGCGCTGTTCGCCCTGCCGTTGGCGTCTTTGTGGCGCGGCGGCGACTTCGGGCGCGCCTTCGGCGATATCGGCGCAACGCTGTTCGCCGCCGCCTTCGTCGGGCTGCTGTTCGGCTACCTGCTGTCGCTTCGCCTCATGAGCGACGCGGTGAAGGGGGACGAGATGGGGAGCGATCTCGTCTTTCTCCTGTTCTTCGTGGTGTGGGGGAGCGACGTCTTCGCGTACGCCGTCGGGCGCCTGCTGGGCCGGCGGCCGCTGGCCCCGGGGGTCAGCCCGAAGAAGACCGTCGAGGGGGCGATCGGCGGACTGCTCGGGGCGATCCTGCTGGCGTTCGTGGCGCGCGCCTGGTTCCTGTACCGCCTGACGGTGCGCGACGCCGTCCTGTTGGGCTTCGCGCTCGGCGTCGTCGGCATGGTGGGGGATCTGGTGGAGTCGATGCTCAAGCGCGGGGCCGGGGTGAAGGACAGCGCGCGCCTCGTGCCGGGGCACGGCGGGCTGCTCGATCGTGTCGATTCGCTGCTCTATGCCGCGCCGCTTCTCTACTACTATTACCTCTTCGCGATGAGGACCGGATGACACGGACGGGCGCCCGGCGGCGCGTGGCGATTCTCGGCTCGACCGGCTCGATCGGTGTGCAGGCGCTGGATCTGGCCGCTCGCCTCGAGGACCGCTTCGAGATCGTCGCCCTCGCGGCGGGGAGCAACGCCGATCTTCTGGCGCGGCAGATCCGCGTGCACCGCCCGAAGGTGGCGGCGATCGCCGATCCGGCCGGACGCGACGCGCTCCGCAGCGCGGCCGCCGAAACGGGCTGCACCGTGATCGCGGCAGAGGAGGGGCTGCGGGCCGTCGCGGAGCACCCGGACGCCGACGTCGTCCTGGCGGCGATCGTCGGAGCGGCCGGGCTGCGTCCTACGTGGCAGGCCCTGAAGTCCGGACGCAACGTGGCGCTGGCCAACAAAGAGAGCCTGGTCATGGCCGGGGCGCTGATGCGCGACACCGCCGCGGCCAGCGGGGCGACCCTCCTGCCGGTGGACAGCGAGCACTCGGCGGTGCACCAGTGCCTGCGCGGCGAGCAGCCCGGGCAGGTCGAGCGGATCCTGCTCACCGCCTCGGGCGGGCCCTTCCGGACGCGAGACCTCGCGACCCTGGCGGCCGCGACGCCGCAGGAGGCGCTCCGGCACCCGGTGTGGGAGATGGGCCGCAAGATCAGCATCGACAGCGCCACCCTGATGAACAAGGGCCTCGAAGTGGTCGAGGCGCACTGGCTGTTCGATCAGCCGCTGGACCGCATCGACGTCCTGATCCATCCTCAGGGCATCGTGCACTCGATGGTGGAGATGGCGGACGGCGCGATCCTGGCGCAGATGGGGACGGCCGACATGCGCGGCCCGATCCAGTACGCCCTCGGCTATCCGGATCGGGTGAAGGGGCCGGTCGCGCGTCTCGACCCGATCGCGGCCGGGTCGCTGCAGTTCTTCCCGGTGGAGCCTTTGCGCTACCCGTGCCTCGGGCTGGCGCGCGCGGCGCTGCGTGCCGGCGGCAGCGCCCCGGCGGCGCTCAACGCTGCCAACGAAATCGCCGTGGATGCGTTTCTGAATGGACGCCTGCCGTTCCCCGGGATCGCCCGGCTCGTGCAGGAAGTGCTCGAGCGCCACCGCCCGGCCCCTGTGCGGACGCTCGAAGAGGTGGTGGAATGCGATCGGGCCGCGCGACGCGCGGCGGAGGAGATCCTGTCGATGAAGGTGCTGGCGTGAACTGGTTGCAGGGAGCTCTTCCCTTCGCGGTCGTCCTGGGCTCGGTGGTGCTGTTCCACGAGTTCGGCCACTACCTCGCCGCCAAGGCGTTCGGCATCACCGTCGAGATTTTCTCGGTCGGGTTCGGTCCGCGGCTGTGGGGCTTCGTCCGGCGCGGCACGGAGTACCGCCTCTCGTGGGTCCCCCTCGGCGGCTACGTCAAGCTGAAGGGAGAGACCAACCCCGAGGACGGCACCCCTCCCGATCCGGGCGATCTCATGGCCCACTCGCGCGGCGTCCGCTTCATCGTCTTCGTCATGGGAGCGGTGTTCAACCTCGCGACCGCCTTCTTTCTGACCGCCTTCATCTTCATGCACGGCGTGGAGGAATACGCCTACCTGTACGAGGCGCCGGTGATCGGCGAGATCGATCCCGAGTCGCCGGCCGCGCACGCCGATTTGCAGCCGGGCGACAAGGTGGTCGCCTTCGACGGCGCCCCGGTCGGGAACTGGAAGGACCTCCAGATCAAGCTGCTCCTGAGCCCGCGCCAGACCAAGGACGTCGTCGTCGAGCGCGATGGCCGGCAGGTGACGAGCCGCCTGACGATCGAGGCGGGCCCGAACGACGTCGGCCGTCCGGGGCTCGCCCCCGCCACGGGCGTGCTCGTCGGCGGGCTGCAGGACGGCTGGCCCGCGGCGGAGGCGGGACTGCAGCGTGGCGACCGGATCGCCGCCATCGACGGGGCGCCGATGGCGACGGTGGAGCGCGTCTTCCGCACCATCCAGGGGTCGCCGGGGAAGGCGCTCCGCTTCACCATCGATCGCGGCGGAACGTCGTTCGACAAGGAGATCGTCCCGCGCGACGACGGCGGCAAGGGGCGCATCGGCTTCATTCCGACGCCGCCGATGGTCACCCGGTCCTATCCGATGTTCGAGGCGGCCCGGCAGAGCGTGCGCCACAACCTGGAGCAGATCGGCCTGGTGTTCGAGACCTTCAAGAAGCTCCTGCGCTTCGAGATCAGCCTGCGCGCCTTCTCCGGGCCGATCGACCTCTACAAGTTCTCCGGCGAAGCGGCGCGCGAAGGCGGCATCCCGTTCCTGCAGCTCATCGCCTTCGTCTCGCTGCAGCTCGGCATCATCAACCTCTTCCCGATCCCGCCTCTCGACGGCGGCCACCTGTTCACGCTCACGGTCGAGGGGCTCATCCGCCGCGACCTGTCGCTCGCCCTCAAGGAGCGGGTGATGCAGGCGGGTCTCGTGCTGCTGCTCCTGTTCATGGGAGCGGTCATCTACCTCGACATCAGCAAGAACTTCTTCCACTGAGGACGCGCGCCGCATGCCGACCCCCCCCGAGCACCGCATCCTGTTCACCCCCGGCCCGACCGAGGTGATGCCGGAGATCCTCGCCCACATGAGCCGGCCGGTCATCGGCCACCGCGGCGAAGAGATGCAGGCGATCCTCGGCGAGGTCATCGAGCGCGGGCGGCGCCTGTTCGGCGCCGCGGCGCACGAGCTGTTCGTCACCGGCTCCTCGGCGACCGGGTTGTGGGAGGCGGCGATCCGCAACACCGTCGAGCGGCGGGTGCTGGTGCCGGTGTGCGGCGCCTTCTCCGAGCGCTTCTACGAGGTGGCGGTCGGCTGCGGCGTCGAGGCGGAGCGCATCGACGTGGAGTGGGGACGGCCCATCGACCCCGGCCAGGTGGCCGACACGCTCAAGAGCGGGCGGTTCGACGCGGTCGCCGTCGTTCACAACGAGACCTCGACCGGGGTGGTGAACCCGCTCCAGGCGATCGCCGAGGCGGTGCAGAGCGCCCCGGACGTCGCCCTGCTCGTCGATTGCGTCTCGTCGCTCGCCGGCATGCCGGTGGAGGTGGATCGCCACGGCATCGACGTGGCGCTGGCCTCGGTGCAGAAGTGCCTGGCGCTGCCGCCGGGCCTCGCGGTGTGCGCCGTGTCGGCGCGCGCCATGGAGCGCTCGAAGCGCCGCACCGGCAAGGGGTACTACTTCGACTTCGTCCGCCTGAAGAGCGCCTTCGACAAGAAGCAGCCGATGGCGACGCCCTCGGTGAACCACATCTTCGCCCTGCAGGCGCAGCTGCGGCGCATCGAGGCGGAGACGCTCGAAGGCCGTTACGCGCGCCACCGCGCCATGGCGGACGAGACGCGGGCCTGGGCGGCCGCGCGCCGCTTCGAGCTGTTCGCCGCCGCGGAAGCGCGCTCCGAGACCGTGACCTGTGTCGCCAACAACCGCGGCATCGAGGTCGGCGCCTTCGTGAAGCGCGCCGCCGAGCGCGGCTTCTCCATCAGCAACGGCTACGGGCGCCTCAAGGAGAAGACCTTCCGCATCGGCCACATGGGGGACCACACCCTCGAGGGTGTGCGCCGGCTCCTGCAGGTCCTCGACGTGTCGCTGCCGGAGGCGCGCGCGTGAGCCCCGCGACGACGAAGATCCTCATCGCCGACAAGGTCTCGGCCACCTGCGCCGAGGTGCTGCGCGCCGCCGGGTTCGAGGCCGAGCAGCGCCCGGGGCTCCCCCCGAAGGACCTGATCGCCGCGGTGGCCGACATCGCCGGATTGGTGGTGCGCTCCGACACGCAGGTCACCGACGAGGTGATGGCGGCGGCGCCGCGACTCAAGGTCGTGGGACGGGCGGGCGCCGGCGTGGACAACATCGACGTCGCCGCGGCGACGCGGCGCGGCATCGTGGTCATGAACGCGGCGGGGGAGAACACCATCTCCGCCGCCGAGCACACGATGTCGATGATCCTGTCGCTGGCGCGCCGCATCCCGGCCGCCGACCGGTCGATGCGCGCCGGCAAGTGGGAGCGCGGATCCACCTTCATGGGGATCGAGCTCTTCGGCAAGACCCTGGGCATCCTCGGCGTCGGCAAGGTGGGACGAGAGGTGGCGGCGCGGGCGCGCGCCTTCGGCATGGAGGTGGTCGGCTTCGACCCGGTCCTGACCGCCGAGGCGGCGGCGCGGGCGGGCGTCAGCGCGGCGCCGCTCGAGGAGGTCCTGGAGCGCGCCGACGTCCTGACCCTGCACCTGCCGCTGACCGACGGCACCCGGCACCTGCTGGACAAGGAGCGGATCGCCCGCTGCCGCAAGGGCGTGCGCATCGTCAACGTGGCGCGCGGCGGCGTCGTGGACGAAGGCGCGCTGGTCGAGGCCCTGAAGAGCGGCCAGGTGGCGGGGGCCGCGCTCGACGTCTTCGAGCACGAGCCGCCGACCGGATCGCCGCTCCTCGGCCTCGACAACGTCGTCCTGACGCCGCACCTCGGCGCCTCGACGCAGGAGGCGCAGGAGAAGGTGGCCGCGCGCATCGCCGAGCAGGTGGCCGCCTACCTGAAGGACGGCACCGTCAGCAACGCCGTCAACGCCGAAGGCGTGGACGCCCGCTCCGCGCCGGCGCTCGCCCCCTACCGCGATCTCTGCGAGCGGCTGGGGCGGCTGCTGTCGGCGCTGGCGCACGGCCCGTTCAGCGAGGTGACCCTCGAGTCGTGCGGCGCGGTGAACGAGTTCCCGCTGCGGGCGTTGACCGCGTCGTTCCTCAAGGGGCTTCTCGACCAGAAGCTCTCCGACCCGGTGAACGCGGTGAACGCGCTGTTCCTGGCGAAGGAGGCGGGGATCCGGGTGCTCGAGACGCGCGCCGGCGAGTCGCAGGACTTCAACGCCCTCGTGGTCGCCACGCTGCGCGGCCCGCAGGGGACGCATTCCGCCTCCGGGACGCTGTTCGGCAAGCGCGATCCCCGCCTGGTGCGCATCGACGATTTCCAGATCGACGCGTGGCCGTCCGGGCCCATGCTCCTGGTGAGCAACGACGACCGCCCCGGCATGGTCGGCCGCATCGGCACGGTGCTCGGCGAAGCGGGGGTCAACATCGCCTACATGTCGCTCGGACGCGATCGGTCCGGCGGCCGCGCCCTCGCGGTGCTCAACCTCGACGCGCCGCTCCCCGATCCGCCGCTGCGGCGCCTCTCGTCCCTCGAAGGGGTCCTCTGGGCCGAGCGGGTCCAG
>DASYQE010000089.1:0-13729 GCA_036005805.1 Candidatus Polarisedimenticolia bacterium
CAGCCTGACCCACGACGGAGTCGGAGATGGTCCCGATGGGGAGCCGAGGAAAAGAACCGCCCGGCCCATGAGCTCGAAGCGGACATTCACGACCTGGCCGTAGCCGGGCTCCCCCACGATGACGTCGTCGAACCCGTCGCCGTTGACGTCGCCGGCCGAGGCGACCACCGCACCGAAGCCGCTATACCCACCTTCGGCGGTCCAGACGGGCGTGGTGGACGGCCCGAGCGGAGAGCCCAGATAGACGAGCGCGCGCCCTTCGTGCGGGTTGGTCGTGGCAGGCGAGTCGTAGCCCGGCTCGCCGACGATGATGTCGTCGATGCCGTCGCCGTTGACGTCACCCGCCGAGGCGACGCTCGCTCCGAGATTGCCGGCGGCCTGGCCGCCCGCCACCCTCCAGGTCGGGGAGCCTCCGGGAAGCGGCGCTCCCCCCAGGGCGAGACCGCAGATGGCGAAGACCGCGACCCGAAGAAAGAGCCGGCCGGGTCCCGACAGTCGATTCGACATTTCGGCCTCCCGCCTGCGGCGCGATGCTGGAGCGGACGTTCCCTGCCTGGACACGGACGAGCGAATGCCTAGGAATACCGCGAAGCCGCCGGCCTGTCAATCGATTGCGCCCGGGTGATCTGCCGCTATTTCACGTCCGGCGCGGCGGCCTGGACCTTGGCCAGCAGGTCCTTCGCGGCGGCGGCAATGCGGTCGTCGGGCTGGTCGTCGAGCACCTGGTGGAGCAGCGCGGCGGCCGCCTTGAAGTCGCGCTTCTGGTACTTCTCGACCGCCTGGTTGTACCGGGAGACCTGGCGGTCCTCCGCCTGCGCCTTGCGCGCGGTGGCGAGGTATTCGCGCGCCTGGCGGCCGACCTCGGTGTCGTTTCCTTCCTTCGCGACCTGGTCGAAGGCGGCGATGGCCTCGTCGAAGTCCCGGGCGTTGAAGCGGGCCACGCCGTCGTTGAACAGCGTGATGAGGCGGTTCGTCGAGGTCGTCCCCTCCATCTCGGCGAGGATGCCGTCGATCTCCTTCCGCTCCTGGACGGACGCGGCGCGCTCGCGCAGCTTGCGGAGCGCCGCGAGCCCGCCCTCGATGTCCCCCTTCTGCACGCGCGATTGCGCTTCGGCGACGTCGGCGCGCAGCAGCACCGACTCGCCGGCGGTGCGCTCGCGCGGGTCGCTGCTGTGGCGGACGACGCGCTCGACCAGGTCCTCGGCGCGCTGCCGCTTGCCGGAGCGGACGTACAGCTCGGCGAGATCGACGGCGATGTCGACGCGTCCCGGGGCGAGGGCGAGCGCCTTTTCGAGGGCGGCGATCCCCGGCGACACGTCGCCGCTGTCGAAGGCCCAGGTCGATCCGAGCCCGGCCCACGCCTCGACGATGTCGGAGGAGTCCTTGAGCGCCCGCCGGAACAGCTCGCGCGCCTGCAGGAGCGCCTTCGGCACATCGCCCACCTCGCGGCGGACCGTGACGCCGGGGGGGAAGGTGCGCTCGACGAGGCTGTAGGCGTAGAGCAGCGCGATCGACGGGTCGTCCGGGGCGAGCTTCAGCGCCTTGTCGAACAGCGCGCTCGCCTCCTTGAAGCGGCCGCGCCTGTGCTCGAGCTGGCCGAGCGCCGCCCAGGCGGGCCCGTGCTTCGGATCGAGGGCCACCGCATCGCGCAGGTGCCGCTCGGCCTGCTTCTCCCGGCTCGGATCGAGATGCAGCAGGTAGTCGCCGAGCCGGTACAGCAGCTCGGCGCGCGGCACCGATGTGGAGGCCGGGAGCCTGACCTCGTCGAGCGACCCGATCTGCTCGTCGACGCCGGGGAAGCGGTCCTCCTTCACGTAGGCACGCAGGCGATCGAGGAGCGCGCCGCGGTTATCGCCGAGCCTCGGCTGCATGTATTCGCGCAGCGATCCTCCCCGCTTGATGCCGCGCAGGATCGTGCCCCCCTGGCCTTCTTCGCCGAAGGCGAGGAAGTGAACGAGCGCCCACGACTCGGCGTAGAAGGTCCCCTGGCGCGTCCCTTCCTGGTAGTCGCGCGAGCCGGTGTCGATCGCGAAGAGCTGGTCGAGCGGCATCATCGGGTTCTTGGCGAGCCACTCGCGGTGGTGGGCGAGCGGCGCGCCGAGGTGGGCGGAGGTCCCCTTCACCGTGAAGGTGCTCAACGCCTCGGCCATCCCCTCGTCGAGCCACAGGGGGATGTCGGTGAAGTTGTTGTTCAGGAAGAAGTGCAGGTACTCGTGGAAGACGACCTGCCACGGATCTCCACCGGTCACGCCGGCGTTGACCGCGATGCTGTTGCCGTCGCGATGCTTGACGAAGAACCCCGCGATGTCGGTGCGCAGGCGGTACGGGCGATAGTTCTCGTTGTCCTTGAAGATGAAGACGACGGTCGGCACCGGTGAGCGGGCCTCGAGCCCCGACCCCAGCTCGAGCAGCGCGGAGCGGAACGTCTCGATCTGTCGTGCCAGCTCGGCGGTGCGCTCCGGGGTCGCGTCGCTGAAGATCAGGAAATGCGGCGCCTGCAGGCGAATCCAGTTGTCGGAGGCGGCCGGCAGCCCTTCCGGGGTGACCTCGGCCCGGGCCGGCGCCGTCTGCCCGAGAAGAAGGAAGGCCGCCGCCACGAGGGTCAGGGCCCGGGACAGGGGGGCAGGCGCGCTCACGCAGGGATTCTGCACCACGTTGCGTATAATCCCGCCCGGTTTGCTGGAGGAGTCGTGCCCCTCTACGAGTACGAGTGCAAGCGCTGCCACCATCGCTTCGAGCGGATCCAGAAGTTCAGCGACCCGCTGGTGAAGAAGTGCCCCAAGTGCAAGGTCGGGCGCGTCGAGAAGCTCATCTCCGCCCCCGCGGTCCAGTTCAAGGGGACCGGCTGGTACGTCACCGACTACGGCGGCAAGAAGGGGGGCGGCGAGAAGTCGGGGGACGGCGACAAGGGGGATTCGGGGAGCAAGGACAGCTCCGAGAAGAGCGCCTCTTCGTCGTCGGACAAGAAAGACTCGGGAAAATCCTCCGGAAAAAGCGGCGGCTCGGGGAAATCGTCAAAGAGCTGACGCTTGACTCCCCGCTGTAACGGAACCCACATTCCGGCTGTCATGAAGCCGAACACCCCGGCCAACGCCCAGGAATCCGAAGCCGAAGGGAAGGAGAACCTCGAGTTCGAAGCGGAATACGCGCTCGAGGCGCCGGTGAAGTGCCCCCTGTGCAAGTCCTCGGTGAAGACGCTCAACGTGCTGCGGATGCTGCGTTCGCGCGTGAACTTCACGTCGAACCTGCCGCGGCGCGGCTGGGTCGCCGCCTGCCCCTCCTGTCACGGCATCGTGACGGTCGGCGTGGCGTCGCTGCTGACCTCCTAGTCAGTCGCCCGGCAGGCGCCGGGCTCCACGGAACAGCTTCTTCCAGTACGGGTCGGCCAGGCGGTCGATGCGCACTTCGGGGCGGCCGCGGGTGGTCGCGTTGACGAAGGCGCGGCGGCCGGTGGCGATGCCGACGTGGGTGATGGTGCCGCGGCGCGGACCGAAGAAGACGAGATCGCCAGGGCGGATGCTCCCCGGCGGCACCGGCGAGAGCCGCCGGTCGGCCCATTGCAGGTCGGCGTCGCGGGGCAGGATGACTCCCACCGCCCGGTGCGCCAGCTGCACCAGGCCGGAGCAGTCGAGCCCGAACGTCGTGATCCCGCCCCACAGATAAGGAAGACCGACGAAGCGCAGCGCCGTCGCGACGATTTCGGCGGCCCTTCCGGTGGTGCGCGAGATGGCGTGCCTCCCGGCGATCCCGACGGGAGCATGCAGGTCCGCCGTCTGCGCCCACCCGGTGCGGCCGTCGGGGAGGTGGATGCGCTGCCAATCCGCCGTGCCGACGGCGCCGCCGCGGGCCTCGTGGGCGGCGCCGGCGACGCGCCCGGCGCGGCGCGCGCGTGTCCCGGCGCTGCGCAGAGCGGGAGCGGCCGTGCCGGAGATCTCCACCCGCGCCAGCATCGGCAGGACGGCGATCGGAGCGCGCGTGGTCACGTCCTGGCCGGCATAGACGTTGGCGAGGAGGCTGCGGACTTCCACGACCGGCATGTGGCGCCGGTCGTGGCGCAGCGCCGGCGAGCGCATCCAGCCGCGGTAGCGGTCGGGCGTCTCGACGAGCGCCCAGCCGCTGCGCCGGCGGATCACCAGGACCGAGGTGCCGAGAATCGCCTGGCTCACGACCGGGGACGTCGGCCGCGGCGCCGCGTGCATGTTGACGACCGGCGGCAGGACGACGAAGCGGCGGCGCGAGCGGCGCTGCGGCGGAAGCGAAGGGACCGCCCCGGCGTCGCCGGCCGAGCGCCTCAGGACGGCGCGCCGGACCGGCGCCAGGACGCGGCGCTCCGGGTGGGCGCCGAGCCGGGCGGATCGCCGGCGTCGATCGCGCATCAACGGCGGATGCGAATCAAGGGCGGAGGTTCACCCGGCGCGGCGGCGGCGGGCGGGAGCGGTGCGGCGCCCGGCGGCCTTTGCGGGGCGTGCCGCGCGGGACGGCCGCGACGCGGCCGCCGAAGGGGCGGGCCGGGGAAGCGCCAGCGTCTTCGGATCGGGGCGCAACGCCTGCGCGTCGAGCGACAGCGACTCGAGATAGGCGCGGAACGGGCCGCCGAGGTCGGGCCGGCGCAGCGCGAACTCGACCGTGGCCTTCAGGAAGCCGAGCTTGTCGCCGGTGTCGTAGCGGATCCCCTCGAAGGCATAGGCGGTGATCGGCTGCATTTTGAGCAGCGAGCGCAGGCCGTCGGTGAGCTGGATCTCGCCGCCGCGCCCGGCCGCGGTCTTCTCGAGGTGCGGAAAGATCTCCGGCGTCAGGATGTAGCGCCCGATGATCGCCAGGTCCGAAGGGGCCTCCTCGGGGGGCGGCTTCTCCACCAGATCGGTGATGCGGCAGGTGCGGCCGCGGGGTTCGTCCACCGCCACCATGCCGTAGTCGCGCGAGCGCTCGCGCGCCACGCGCTCGACCGCGATCACCGACGAGCCGGTGCGCGCGTACACGTCGATCATCTGTTTCATGACCGGCACCTGGGCGTGGATGACGTCGTCGCCGAGGAAGACCGCGAACGGCTCGTGCCCGACGAGGTCGCGCGCCACGAGGATGGCGTGCCCGAGGCCGAGCGGCTCTTTCTGCCGGATGTACGACACGTTGATGAGGTCGGAGATGGTCCGCACCTCGCGCAGGATGTCGTGCTTGCCGCGCCGCTCGAGGAGCGACTCCAGCTCGAAGGCGATGTCGAAGTGGTCTTCGATGGCGCTCTTGCCGCGGCCGGTGACGATGATGATCGACTCGATCCCCGACTCGACCGCCTCTTCGATGACGTACTGGATGACCGGCTTGTCGACGAGCGGCAGCATCTCCTTGGGGAGCGCCTTGGTCGCCGGCAGGAACCGCGTGCCGAGCCCCGCCGCCGGGAACACCGCCTTGCGGACGCGCTGTGTCTTCGGTTTCGGGGACGAGGGGAGCGTGTCGTCGTACTTTCCGGACGCGCGATGGCTCATGACGCGCGGATTATAGGTCAGCGCCGCGACGATGACCTCGGTTCATTCACGACGAAGTCTTGAAGAGCGCGAGCAGCGTGGCGAAGAGACCGGGCTGGAGCGGCTTCTCAGGCTCAGGGGCCTGCTTCGTCCGCGGGCGGGCGCGGCGACGAGTCCGCGAGACCGCTTCGGCGAGGGGCGAGAGCACGCGGCGCGGCTCGGCGCCTTCCGGCGGCTCGACCTGCGAGCGCAGGTCCCGGAGGCGCGCGTAGAAGCCGGCGGTGTGGAACGAGCGCAAAAGCTCGAGCGCCTCCCAGTCGTGGTGATGGCAGAACTCGTGCAGCAGCGTGTGCAAAAACGCTCCCGGGCGCACGACGTCGCCGCGGGCGGGCGTGCGGTGCGGCACGCGGATGCGGCCGAGCGGCTTGCCGCCGCGCGCCACGTTCGGATCGGCGGGCGACGGCCGGCGCCGCCGGTAATCCCCCTGCAGCGAGTAGACGATGCGGCCGCCCGAGCGGCGATGCGGCTGCCTTTCGTCCGGGACCACCAGCTCGGGTGTCGGAATGCCGGTCTGCGCCGCCAGCAGATCGAGGAGTCGCTGGCCGGCGGCGAGCCGCTCCTCCGCGTTCTCCACGTCGAGAAGGCGCAGGGCGATGCGGGCGGCGGCGTCCGGGTCGGGAAGAGGAAGTGTTGTGACCTTGAGGCTTCTCCGGTAATCCGCCTGGGCCGTACGCGCCATCAGCGCATCATAGATTAGACTTCGCCCCATGCTCGACAGGACCTGGGTGCGGGACCACCTCGACGAGGTGGAGACGGCGATGAAGAACCGCGGCGCCGCCGTCGACATCGAGGCCATCCGCCGGCTCGACCAGCAGCGCCGCAAGGCGCTCCACGAAGTCGAGACACTGAAGGCGCGGCGCAACGCCGTCTCCGGCGACATCGCCCGGCTCAAGAAGGAAGGCAAGGACGCCACCGCCCTCATCGAGGAGATGCGCGGCGCCGGCGACCGCATCAAGGAGCTGGACGCGCGCGCCGGCGAGGCCGACGAGAAGCTCGAGACGCTGCTCCTGAACGTCCCCAACCTGCCGCACGCGTCGGTGCCGGTGGGGAAGACCGCCGAGGACAACGTCGAGGTACGCCGCTGGGGGACGCCCCCGAAGCTCTCCTTCGCGCCGAAGGCGCACTGGGACCTGGGCGAGGCGCTCGGCATCCTGGATTTCGAGCGCGCCGCGAAGATGACCGGCGCGCGCTTCACCGTCTCCATGGGGGCCGGGGCGCGGCTCGAGCGGGCGCTCATCAACTTCATGCTCGATCTGCAGACGAAGGAGCACGGCTATACCGAAGTGATGCCGCCGCTCATGGTCAACGAGAAGGCGATGACCGGCACCGGTAACCTGCCGAAATTCGCCGACGATCTCTTCAAGGTCGTGAAGGACGAAGGCGCCCCGTACTACCTGATCCCGACGGCCGAGGTGCCGCTGACCAACCTGTACCGCGAGGAGACGATCGAAGGGGACCGGCTGCCTCTCTCGTACACCGCGTACACGCCCTGCTTCAGGAGCGAGGCCGGCTCGTACGGCAAGGACGTCAAGGGGCTCATCCGGCAGCACCAGTTCAACAAGGTCGAGCTGGTGAAGTTCACCAAGCCCGAGGAGTCGATGGACGCGCTCGAGCGCCTGACGAAGGACGCCGAGACGGTGCTGCAGCGTCTCGGCCTGCCGTACCGCGTCATCGCGCTGTGCACCGGCGACATGGGCTTCGCCTCGATGAAGACCTACGACATCGAGGTCTGGCTGCCGTCGTTCGACACCTACCGCGAGATCTCCTCCTGCTCGAACTGCGGCGACTTCCAGGCCCGCCGCGCCGGCATCCGTTTCCGCCGCGGCCCCTCCGGCAAGACCGAGCTGGCCCACACGCTGAACGGCTCCGGGCTCGCGGTCGGCCGGACGCTCGTCGCCATCCTCGAGAACGGCCAGCGCGAGGACGGATCGATCGCCATCCCCGAGGCGCTCGTGCCGTACTTCGGCGGTTCCGAGATCACCGCGGCCAGGTAGGAGCCTCAGTGCGCGCCGGTCGGCACGCGGCGCTTCAGCTCCTCGGTGAAGTTGAGGACGATCTGGAGCGACGCCTCTCCACCGTTCGTATTCTCGATGATGACGAAGCGACGGCCGTCGCGGCTGACGTCGTAATTGGGTTTTTTCGCCCACCCTGTCGGCATGAGCGGATCGGTGAACACCACCTTGGGCGCCTGGGGCCGCGGGTCGGCTCCGGCACCAAGCGAGACCGAGAGGAGCGCATCGCCTGAACGATAGAAGAGGCCCGATCCGTCCGGAGCCCAGCGTGGCTCGGTGCCGCCGCCGGTGGAGACGCGGGTTTTTCCGCCTGCCCCGTCGAGGGAGGCGACGTACACCTCGACCCTGCCCGATTCGTCCGAGGTGAAGGCGACCCGCCGTCCGTCGGGACAGATCTTGGGCGCCGACTCCGAGGCCGGCGACGTGAAGAGCGGCCGGCTGTTTCCCGGAGAAGCGAGGTCGAGCAGGCGCAGGTTGTCCTTCCCTCCCGTGACGGTTTCCGAGTAGACGATGGTCCGGCCGTCGGGTGACCAGGATCCCAGGATCTTGTCCTTCGGGGTGTCCAGCAGCAGTTCCGGCGGGGCGCTCCCGTCGGCGGGCATGGTGTAGAGCGTGAAAGCGCGGTCGTCCGAGACGAACGCCAGCCGGCGGCCGTCCGGCGACCAGAGGGGCAGAAACTCGGTCTGCGGCCGGGTGGTCAACCGCGACAGCACCCCGCGCTCGACGTCCGCCAGCCACACGTCGGCCTGCCCCTGCTCGAAGATCGCCACCGCGATGGTGCGGCCGTCGGGGGAGAGGGACGGATACATGAACGATCGCGTCTCTTCGACGATGGGACGGATCGTCCCGTCGGGCTCGCGCCAGGCGAGGCGTCGCATCAGCGCCCGAGCCGGGAGATACACAAGCGTTCCGTCGGGCGAGATGTCGTATTGCGCGATCGCGTTGAAGGCGTCGACCTGGATCTCCGGCAGGACCGGGATCGGCTCTCCGGTGAGCCGGTTCTCCACGGCGTCGAACGGCGCCGCGTAGAGAGTATCGCCGCGCGCGAAGAGCAGGTGCCCGCTCGAGGCGTAGCGCGCGTCGTAGCCGGAGTCGACCAGGGCACGACGCGCGTGCGTCTTCAGATCGACCAGGTCGATGCGGGAGGCTCCCGGTCCGCCGCTGCGGAAGACGGTGAACATCACGGATCGCCCGTCCGGAAGGAGCGTCGCGTGCCAGTGCCCCAGCTCGCCGTTCGCTGCGTCGGGCTTCGTCAGCTCGACGGGCGTGCCTCCGGCGGCGGGGACGAGGTTGAGGCCGTGGTCGTAGGAGGGCGAATAGATCATGCTCCCGTCGGGCGTCCAGGCGATGCGGGCCGTCATGGAAGCCTCGGCGACACGGATCGGGGTGCCGCCGTCGAGAGACGCGGTCGAAAGACTGTTGCCGCTGTAGAAAGCGACATGCCGGCCATCGGGGGAGAAACCGGCCGCCATCGCGCCTTCGGTTCCGGGCACGGGGGAAGCCTCCGGCTGATCGAAAGCCCGGACGGCAACGCGTGTCCGGCCGTCCTTCTCGGTGATGTACGCGAGACGAGTCCCGTCCGCCGAGAGAGTCGGCATGAAGCGTCCGTTGAGGACCCCCGGGTTGCCCGCGAGCGGCACCGCGAGGCGCCGCACCGATCCGGCGCCCGGTGAGGACGCGACCGTCGCGAATCGGATCGCGAAGCCCGTCGCCGCGACCGCGACGAGGGCCAGCGCGGCCATGACCATCCGCTCGGCCCGACGGCCTGGGCCCAGGCTCCTGGCAGTCGAAGACGTCACGTCGTCGCCCGCGGCCGGCACCACCGCGGCTTCCTCGAGTTCGAGGCGCGCGTCCCCGAGGTCGCGCAGACGCCGGTCGGCCTTCTTCTCGAGGCAGCGGCGCAGGAGGCTTCGTACCGTCGCCGGTGTCCCGGCCGGCAGTGCCGACCAGTCGGGCTCGCGCATCAGCACCTGGCTGATCGAGTCCGAAACGGTCTCGCCTCCGAAAGCCTGCCGGCCGGTCAGCATCTCGTAAAGCACGCACCCGAAGGCCCAGACGTCGGCGCGCCGGTCGAGCTTCTGGCCGCGCGCTTGCTCGGGGCTCATGTACGCGGCGGTGCCGAGGATGACTCCCGCGCGTGTCGCGGCCGCGGTGAGGGTGGGAGAGAGCGAGCGCGACGCCGGGGACAGCTCGTCGGCCAGCGCCTTGGCGAGGCCGAAATCGAGAACCTTGACATTTCCCTCGGGGGTGACCTTGACGTTCGCCGGCTTGAGATCACGGTGCACGATGCCGCGCTCGTGCGCCGCCTCGAGCGCCCCGGCGATCTGCGAGGCGAGTTCGAGCGCTTCTTCGACCGGCAGCGCGCCCCTGGCGATCCGTTCCGCGAGGGTCGCGCCCTCCACCAGCTCCATGACGAGAAAGCGCCGGCCCTCGAACTCTTCGAGCCCGTAGAGCGCGGCGATGCGCGGGTGGGACAGCGCGGCGAGGGTGCGCGCCTCCTGCTCGAAGCGGGCGGCGCGGCCCGGGTCGAGTGCGAACTCCTCGGGGAGCGTCTTGATGGCGACCTCGCGGCCGAGCCTCAGGTCGGAGGCGCGGTAGACCTCTCCCATGCCGCCTGCCCCAAGGGCCCCGATGATACGGTAGTGTGCGAGCGTGCGCCCGATCATGGGCGGAGCCTACCACGGCGCCCAGGAGCGTCCGGGTCGTGTCAGGGCGAAACGGATCCGGGCGCGGGCGGCTGCGGCGCCGCCGCGATGCCACGCTCGATGATCTCCTCGACGTGGGCCACCTGCTCGGCGGCGCCGCTGACGAGAATCGTGTCGCCGGCCTGCAGGGTGAACTCGGCGTCGGGGGCGTGGGTGATGTCGCCGTCGCGGGCGACCGCGAGCACCAGCGCGCCGGTCGCCTCGCGGATGCCGGCGTCGCGCAGGTGGCGGCCGGCGAGCGGCGAGTCCTTCGGGATCTCCAGGAACTCGACGCGCAGGCTGTCGAGGGCGCGGCGCACGTCGGACAGCGGCAGCGGCGCGAAGTCGCGGCGGCGGAAGACCTCGTAACGGCCACGGCGCACGTGCCCGACCTCGCGCTCGATCCGCTGCTTGGGGACGTTCAGCTGGCGCAGGACGCGGGCGATGAACTCGATGCCGACCTCGAAGGTTTCGTGGATGACTTCGTCGGCGCCCTCCTGGTAGAGGGGACCGTCCTCGACGGCGCGGCGGCCGCGGGCGACGATGAACAGGTTCGGGTTCATGCGGTGCGCGGCGCGGATGGCGTAGCGGGCCATCATCGGGTCGGGGAGCGTCACGAGGGCGATACGCGCCTCGCGGATGCCGCAGCGCTCGAGGAGCTCCTCGCTGCCGGCGTCGCCGTACAGCACCGGGTGGCCGCGCCGGCGCGCCTCGCGCACCAGGCTCGGGTCGATCTCAAGGCCGACGAACGGCACCTGGTGGCTGCGCAGCACATCGCCGAGGATCCTCCCGACGCTGCCGTAGCCGAGGATCACCACGTGGTTCCGGAGGCCCGGCAGGCTGCCGGCGGCGACCTGCACGTCGAGCACGCCGCTCTCGTAGCGGCGGGCCAGGCGCTCCCACTTCGGCAGCAGGCCTCCGGTGGCGTTGGCGAGACGGGTGGCGAGGCGCGGCGACCAGCGGGTCAAGACCGGTGCGAGCAGCATCGAGATGACCGACGAGGCGATGGCGACCTTGTAGATCTCCTCCGACATCAGCCCGGCGCTGCGTCCCATGATCGCCAGGAGGAACGAGAACTCGCCGATCTGCGCCAGGTTGAGCCCGGTCTGCAGCGCCACCGACCAGGGGAAGCCGAAGAGCGCGATGGCGGCGGCGGTGATGAGGGTCTTGCCGATGACGATGACGCCGGTCACCGTCAGCACCTCGCGCCACGCCAGAAGCGCGAAGCCGGGGTCGAGCAGCATCCCCATGGCGACGAAGAAGACGCCTGCGAAGATGTCGCGGAAGGGCACGATGTTGGCGCGCATCTGGTGCGCGTAATCGGTGCCGCCGAGGACGAGGCCGGCGAGGAACGCCCCGAGGCCGTAGGAGATGCCGAGCAGGTGGCTGACCCACGCGAGGCCGAGGCACAGCGTCAGGGTGGCGAGGAGCACCGTCTCCTGGCTGCGCGACGACGCCATCAGGTGCAGGAAGCGTGGCATGACGCGGCGGCTGAGGATGAGGGTCACCGCGAGCAGGAACCCGGCGCGCCCCAGCGCGGCGACCAGGTTCAGGAGCACGACGCCGGTCGAGTCCCCCGACACCGGCAGCACGACCATCATCGGCACGACGCTCAGGTCCTGGAAGATGAGGATGCCGAGCGACAGCCTTCCGGCGAGCGAGTCGAGCAGGCCGAGATCCATCAGGCTCTTCAGGACGACGGCGGTGCTGCTGAGCGCGATGATGCAGCCGATGGTCGCACCGGTGCGTGCCGGCCAGCCGAGGAAGGTCCCGGCCAGCATCGCGGCGACGATGGTCAGGCCGATCTGCAGCGCCCCGCCGCCGACGGCGACGCGGCGGATGCGCAGGAAGTACTGCGTGTCGAACTCCAGCCCGATGGTGAACATCAGCAGGAGCACGCCGATCTCGGCAAGCGAGGAGATGGTCTCGCTCTCGGTCAGGTGCCCCATGACGTGCGGGCCGACGAGCACGCCCGAGACGAGGTAGCCGACGACCGCCGGCAGCCGCAGCCGCGTGGTGATCAGCAGCACGGCGCACGCCACCGTGAGCAGGATGACCAAAAGGCCGATGAGGTCGAAGGTCTCTTTCATGGGTCAGGCCGCGCGGCGGGGGAGGGGCCTCCTATAATGACCAGCGGAGGGATGGCCGAGCGGTTGAAGGCGGCGGTCTTGAAAACCGCTGACCCCTCGTGGGTCCGTGGGTTCGAATCCCACTCCCTCCGCCACTTCTCCTGCCGTCAGCCCGCCTTGGCGAGCGGCGCGTCCTTGGTCGGGAACTCCTTCTTCGCCACCGCGGCGTGGACGATGAAGATGCGGGAGTTGTTGCTCGCCGGATCGGCCGGCAGGACGAAGAAGCCGACGCGCCCGGCGAGCGACCCGGTCGAGAAGCCGGCGATCTCCTCCTTGTCCTTGAAGGTCACCTTGATGCGCCGGCCCGGCTCGTTCCCCGGGCGGAAGCTCTTGTCCTCGACGTGATAGCGGTTCCCCTGGTAGGTCTTCACGAAGAAAACCGCCTTCAGGACCGCCGCGCGGATGGTCGCCGCCGGCTTCGACTCGTCGCCGTCCACGTAGACGTGAAAGATGTCCTTGTCGGGAGCGAAGTCGTGCGTCGTCCCCTTGAGCGTGTTGCCGTCCGTGAAGCGGGCGACGATGGCGCGGGCGTTGGCGGGGTTCAGTCCGGGCATGGGGTCGACCTCCCCCGGGCGCGCCGCCCTGCGGTCGGCGCAGACGGATCCGGGCCCGGATCAAGATGGTGCCCGGGCGCGGCGGCGTCAACGGGTGTTACGCTTTCGCGATCGAGGGGGGGGAGCGATGCAAAGAAGCGCGCGACGGGCCGGGACCGTCCTTCTGTTGATGACCGCGGCGTTTCTCGCCGCGGCCCCCGCTGCGGCGGGCGACCTCGCGGCCCGCGCCCGGAAGCTCCAGGCCGAAGCGATCGTCGTCGACACGCACGAGGACGTCCCGGACGCCCTCGGCGAGAAGTGGGCCGACATCGCCGAGCGCGGCGCCACCCTGCACTTCGACATCCCGCGCGCCCGCGAAGGGGGGCTGACGGCGCCGTTTTTCGCCGTCTACGTCCCGGCGATCTTCGCCGAGGCGGGCGGCGCGGCGAAGAAGACCCTCGAGGTCATTGATCTCGTCGGACGCGTGGTGGCAGCGCACCCGGCCGATCTCGTGCCGGCCTCATCCGTGGCCGACATCCGCAAGGCCAAGAAGGACGGGAAGATCGCCGTGCTCATGGGCATCGAAGGGGGACACGCCATCGAGGACTCCCTCGCGGCGCTGCGGCAGTTCCACCGGCTCGGGGTGCGCTACATGACCCTGACGCACGTCAACACCAACCGCTGGGCCGACGCCACGGGACCGTTCTTCCTGCCGGACTTCGACCCGGCGGCGGCGCGGGTGCACGGCGGCCTGACCGATTTCGGCCGCGAGGTGGTGCGGGAGATGAACCGCCTGGGGATGGCGGTGGACATCTCGCACGTCTCCGACGACACCATGGCCGACGTCTTCGA
>DASYQE010000090.1:0-10103 GCA_036005805.1 Candidatus Polarisedimenticolia bacterium
CGCCATGTACGTCTGCAAGCAGCTGACCGACAAGTCGCTGCCGGCGCTCGGAGACCTCTTCGGCGGCAAGCACCACACGACCGTCATCCACGCGATCCGCAAGATCGAGGGGATGCGCTCGAAGGATCGCGACTTCGATCAGCTCATCGCCGGATTTCTCGAGTCGCTGAAGTGAACCGTGCACAGGCCTGCGTGGATGGATCGTGGGCGGCCTGTGGGCAGACCATGGAGACGCACCGGTCCACAGGTTCCTGGTCGCTCCTCCACAGGGTGCCCGTGCGGAGCAACCCCGCGCCTCGCAGGGTCTTCAGCGCCCGCCCAGAGATTTCACAGGACCATCCTCTGCTACAATCCCTTCACGAGTTCACTCGAACAGAGAGCCGATCGTTGTTGCTGGAGGCCTCATGGATTTCGTGATCAGCAAGGACAGCCTGCTGCGGGAGCTGCAGTCGATGCAGGGTGTGGTCGAGAAGAAATCGACCATTCCGATCCTCTCGAACATCGTGCTCGAAGCCCGCAAGGGGAGGGTGGAGCTGCTGGCGACCGACCTGGAGGTGGCCATCCGGACCACCTGTGACGCCGACGTCAAGACCGAAGGGGACGCCACCATCTCGGCGCGCCGGCTCTTCGACATCGTGCGGCTCCTGCCCGACGCCGATGTCCGGCTGCGGGTGGACGACGGCAAGTGGGTCACCATCACCTGCCAGAAGGCCCGCTTCCGGGTGGTCGGCCTGCCCAAGGAGGACTTCCCGGAGGTCAAGCAGTTCGACTTCGCCAAGGGAATCCCGATGGAGCGCGAGTTGCTGCTCGACCTCATCAACAAGGTCGGGTTCGCGATCTCCACCGATGAAGGGCGCTATCAGATTTCCGGCGCCCTCACGATCCTGAGCAAGAAGGACGTGACCATGGTCGCGACCGACAGCCACAGGCTCGCGATGGCCAGGGGACGTCTGGAAAAGGGGAGCGTCGACCAGAAGACCGAGATGATCCTGCCCCGGAAGATGCTCAACGAGCTGACCCGCATCGGAGAAGGGGAGAAGGAGGTCCTGTTCGGCTGCAAGGACAACCAGGCCTTCTTCAAGGTGGGCCGGACGATCCTGTCGGCCAACCTCCTGGCCGGGAAGTTCCCGGACTACGAGCAGGTCATCCCCGAAGGAAACGACAAGCTCGTGAAAGTAGACAGCGCCCCCTTCGGCGACGTCATCCGGCGGGTGTCGCTCCTGTCGGGTGAGCGGTCGCGGGCGATCAAGCTCTCCGTGACCAAGGGGACGGTGGAGGTTTCATCGAGCAACCCGGAGGTGGGCGAGGCGTCCGAGACGGTGGACGTGGACTACTCCGGCGCCGAAGTCGAGATTGGATTCAACTCGCGCTACCTGCTGGACTTCTTCCAGGCGTACGGCGACGGGCAGGTCATCCTGGCGCTCAAGGACGACGCCACCCAGGGACTCCTGCGCCCCGTGGGGCTGGAGGCGGGGAAGGACTACAGGTATGTCGTCATGCCGATGCGTATCTCATAGAAATAGATAGATTTACGGATACAGTCCGGATCGGCTTCCTTTATCATCTTATATACCGCTCGGCTGAGGCCGAAACAGGCCTCTGAATCGTTGCTCCCCTCCTCGGCCGTGTGCTAAAATCCGCCTCGTTCGCGGGACCTGTTTTCGCGAACGAAATGGCGGAGAAATAAGACTTTCCGCCTCGTCAGCCCCCGCAAGCGACGTCACGAAAACCTCGCAAGACACTGGACCGCGATCCAAATCGCGGCCGGGAGAGAATCGGATGGATCCAGAAGCCGACCTCCAGGCGAGCGCTCCGGGAGCCCCTGCCGACCGCTACGACGCGTCCAAGATTCGCGTGCTCGAGGGGCTGGAGGGAGTCCGCCTCCGGCCGGCGATGTACATCGGCAACACCTCCTCGGGCGGGCTGCACCATCTCGTCTACGAGGTCGTCGACAACAGCATCGACGAGGCCCAGGCCGGCTACTGCGACCGGGTCGAGGTCACCATCCACATCGACAACTCGGTGACCGTCGAGGACAACGGGCGCGGCATCCCGGTCGACATGCACCCGACCGAGAAGCTCCCCGCCGCCGAGGTCGTCCTCACCAAGCTCCATGCCGGCGGCAAGTTCGACAACAAGTCCTACAAGGTTTCAGGAGGCCTTCACGGAGTCGGCGTCTCGGTCGTGAACGCCCTGTCCGAGTGCCTCGACCTGGAGATCTGGCGGGACGAGAAGGTCTACGAGATGCGCTTCGAGCGCGGCCGGACCAGCGGCGCCTTCCACCAGACCGGCACGACCAAGCGCCGGGGCACCAAGGTGCACTTCAAGCCCGACCCGACGGTCTTCGAGGAGACCGTTTTCTCCTTCGACACCCTGTCGCAGCGCCTGCGCGAGCTGGCCTTCCTCAACGAGGGGGTCACGATCGTCATCCAGGACGAGCGGGCGGAGAATCGGCGGCACGAGTTCAACTACAAGGGCGGCATCGTCTCCTTCGTCGAGCACCTCAACAAGAACAAGGATCAGATCCATCCCAAGCCGATCCACATCCGGAGCGAGCGGGACGGGATCGCCGCCGAGGTGGCGCTGCAGTACAACGACGGGTACAACGAGATCGTCTTCTCCTTCGCCAACAGCATCAACACGCTGGAGGGGGGGACCCACCTCTCCGGCTTCCGCTCCGCCCTGACCCGCACCATCAACAACTACGCGTCGCGCCTTTCCAGCAAGGAGGCCATCTCCCTGTCCGGGGACGACGTGCGCGAGGGTCTGACCGCGGTCATCAGCGTCAAGCTCCCCAACCCGCAGTTCGAGGGGCAGACCAAGACCAAGCTCGGGAACAGCGAGGTCAAGGGGCTGGTCGAGGCGATGCTGAATGAGAAGCTCGCTTCCTACCTCGAGGAGAACCCGGGGGTCGCCCGGAAGATCCTCGAAAAGGGCCTGGAGGCCATGCGGGCCCGCGAGGCGGCACGCAAGGCCAAGGAGCTGACCCGCCGCAAGGGGGCGCTCGATTCCGGGTCGCTGCCGGGCAAGCTGGCCGACTGCCAGGAGACCGACCCGGCCCGCTCCGAGCTGTTTCTCGTCGAGGGCGACTCGGCCGGCGGCTCGGCCAAGCAGGGGCGCGACCGGCGCAACCAGGCGATCCTGCCGCTGCGCGGGAAGATCCTCAACGTCGAGAAGGCCCGCTTCGACAAGATGCTGTCGAGCCAGGAGATCCGGACCATCATCACGGCCCTTGGGACCGGCATCGGTGAGGGGGACTACGACCACAACCGGCTCCGCTACCACCGGGTCATCATCATGACCGACGCGGACGTCGACGGATCGCATATCCGCACCCTGCTCCTGACCTTCTTCTACCGCCAGATGCCGCAGGTCGTGGAGCGCGGCCACCTGTACATCGCCCAGCCGCCTCTCTACAAGGTCAAGCGCGGGAAGGTGGAGGAGTACCTGGCGAACGACGACGATCTCAACCGCTTCCTGATGGAGCAGGCCTCGCAGCAGCGTGCGGTCAAGGTGCAGGGGGGCGGAAAGCTCGAAGGAAACGAGCTGCGCCACGTCCTGGACCGCCTGACCCGGTACCAGGCGCACCTGGACCACCTCAAGAAGCGCGGCATCGATCCCGGGCTCGTCGAGCGGTTGATCGAGGCCGGGCTGTCGGAGATCGGCCAGTTCGAGAAGCCCGAGCCGCTCGGAGCGGTGCGCGAGGCGATCGAGGCGGCCGGGTTCCGCACCGGCGAGCTGGAGCGGGACGAAGAGCACGGCCGCTATCGCTTCGAGGTGGCCTCCTCGCAGCGCGGCAAGTCCCCCGTCGTCGTCTCCTGGGATCTGGTCTCCTCCATCGAGTACCGCACCCTGCACGCCCTCGACGCCGAGCTGACGGCCCTGCGCGGTCCGCTGTCGGTGACCGAGAACGGCCACGAGACGGGGGTCGGAGGGCGCCTGGAGCTCCTGCGCTACCTGATGGATGAGGGGAAGAAGGGGCTGACCATCCAGCGCTACAAGGGGCTGGGAGAGATGAACCCCGGCCAGCTCTGGGAGACCACCATGAACCCCGAGACGCGGCGGCTCCTCCAGGTCGGCGTCGCCGATGCGGTCGAGGCGGACGAGATCTTCACCGTCCTCATGGGGGACGTGGTCGAGCCCCGCCGCAAGTTCATCGAAGAGCACGCCCTCGACGTCCGGAACCTCGATATCTAAATGGACGACACCACCCGCAACGAGATCGGCGCGCTGACCCCGATCACGCTCGAGGACGAGATGCGCCGATCGTATCTCGACTACGCCATGAGCGTCATCGTCGGGCGCGCCCTCCCTGACGTGCGCGATGGCTTCAAGCCGGTGCACCGTCGCGTGCTGTACGCCATGCACGAGGCGGGGAACACCCACGACAAGCCCTACAAGAAGGCGGCCCGCATCGTCGGCGACGTGATGGGGAAGTACCACCCGCACGGCGACACCGCCATCTACGACACCCTGGTGCGCCTCGCGCAGGACTTCTCCATGCGCTACCCGATCGTGGACGGGCAGGGGAACTTCGGCTCGATCGACGGCGACGCCCCGGCGGCGATGCGCTACACCGAGGTCCGCATGGCGCGCCTCGCGCACGAGATGCTGGCCGACATCGAGAAGGAGACCGTCGACTTCGGCCCCAACTACGACGGCCAGCTGCAGGAGCCGCTGGTCCTGCCGAGCCGGCTGCCGAACCTGCTGGTGAACGGGTCCTCGGGCATCGCCGTCGGCATGGCGACCAACATCCCGCCCCACAACCTCAGTGAGATCTGCGATGCGCTGGTGGCCCAGATCGAGGACCCCGAGATCACCATCGCCGGGCTCATGGAGCACGTGAAGGGCCCCGACTTCCCGACCTCCGGATACCTCATGGGCATGGAGGGGATCCGGCAGGCCTACACCACCGGCCGCGGCAGCCTGATCATGCGGGCCCGCGCCACGGTGGAGGAGGGCGGGAAGCGCGGCCGTGACCGCATCGTCATCACCGAGATCCCCTACCAGGTCAACAAGACGCGCCTCATCGAGCAGATCGCCGCCCTGGTCAACGACAAGCGGGTCGAGGGGATCACCGACATCCGCGACGAGTCGGACCGGGACGGCATCCGCGTCGTGTGCGATCTCCGCCGCGACGCGGTGCCGCGCGTCATCCTGAACCAGCTCTTCAAGCACACCCAGATGCAGGAGTCGTTCGGGGCGATCTTCCTGGCCATCGTCAACAACCGGCCGGCGGTCCTGAACCTCAAGCAGATGCTCCAGCACTTCATCGAGCACCGCCGCGAGGTGATCGTCCGCCGCACCCAGTTCGACCTCGGGCGCGCCGAGGAGCGGGCCCACATCCTCGAGGGGCTCAAGATCGCGCTCGACAACCTCGACGAGATGGTCGCCCTCATCCGCCAGGCGCGCACTCCGGACGAGGCGCGCCAGGCGATGCGCCTGCGGTTCCGGCTGTCCGAGGTGCAGGCCACGTCCATCCTCGAGATGCGCCTGCAGCGCCTGACCGGGCTCGAGCGCCAGAAGATCGTCGACGAGTACACCGAGACCCTCAAGGAGATCGCCCGCCTGCGCGAGATCCTGGCGAACGAGCGCCTGGTGTACGGCCTGATGACCGAGGAGCTCAGGGAGATCAAGAAGGCCTACGGCGACGCGCGGCGCACGGAGATCATGCCCGCCCCCGGCGAGATCGCGGTCGAGGACCTGATCGTCGAGGAGGAGATGGTCATCACCGTCTCCCACGCCGGCTACATGAAGCGCAACCCCCTGACGCTCTACCGCAGCCAGCGGCGCGGCGGCAAGGGACGCACCGGCATGACGACGCGCGAGGAGGATTTCGTCGAGCACCTGTTCGTCGCCTCGACGCACGCCTCCATCCTCATCTTCACGACGAAAGGGCGCGTCCACTGGCTGAAGGTGCACGAGATTCCCCAGATCGGCGCCGCCGGCAAGGGGAAGAACATCATCAACTTCGTCAACCTGACCTCCGAGGAGAAAGTGGCGGCGATGGTCGCCGTCAAGGACTTCGTCGAGGAAAGGACCGTCGTCTTCTGCACCCGCAAGGGCATCGTCAAGAAAACCCCGCTCGCCGCCTACGGCAACCCGCGCGCCGGGGGCATCATCGCCATCGGCATCGACGAGGGGGACGAGCTGCTGGCGGCGAATCTCCTCGACGGCAAGCAGGAGCTGTTCATGGCGACCTCCCAGGGGCAGTCGATCCGCTTCCCCGAGGAGGACGTGCGGCCGATGGGGCGCGGCGCCCACGGCGTCATCGGCATGCGCCTCGAAGGGGAGGACGCCATCGTCGAGATGGACGTCCTCAAGCCCGACGCCGGGACGATCCTCACCGTCACGGGGAAGGGCTACGCCAAGCGCACCGAGGTGGCCGAGTACCGGCTGCAGGGCCGCGGCGGCTCCGGGATCATCAACCTCAAGGTCACCGACAAGACCGGGCCGGTGGTGCAGGTCATGCAGGTGGCCGACCACGACCAGGTGATGGTCATCACCGCGTTCGGGAAGATCATCCGCACGCGGGTGCGGGACATCTCGCTCCTCGGCCGCCCGACCCAGGGCGTGCGCCTCATCCACCTCGAGGACGAAGACACCGTGGTGGCGGTGGCGCGCGTGGCCGAAGGCGACGACGAGTCCGAGACGGGCTCCGGCAACGGCGGCAACGGTCGGACGCCAGGCGACGAAGGCAGCCCGGGCGGCGGGGGGGCGGCCGGACCGCCTCCGGCCGGGCCGGAATCGTCGCATTGAGCCGGGATCCCGTCCAGGAGCTGCGCCGCCGCGATCGTGAGGCGGAGGCCGGCGGCGGCGAGGAGCGCAAAGAGCGCCAGCGCTCCGGCGGCAAGCTGACCGCTCGCGAGCGGGTCACCCTCCTGCTCGACCCCGGCTCCTTCCAGGAGATGGACAGGTTCGTCGTCCATCGCGCGCTCGATTTCGGCATGGACGAGCAGAAAATCCCCGGCGACGGCGTGATCACCGGGCACGGGACCATCGACGGCCGGCCGCTCTTCGTGTTCGCCCAGGACTTCACCGTCTTCGGCGGCTCCCTCTCCGAAACCCACGCCCAGAAGGTCTGCAAGGTGATGGACCTGGCGATGAAGGTCGGGGCGCCGATCGTCGGGCTCAACGACTCGGGGGGCGCGCGCATCCAGGAAGGGGTGGTGTCGCTCGCCGGCTACGCCGACATCTTCCTGCGCAACACCCTCGCCTCCGGGGTCGTGCCGCAGATCTCCGCCATCATGGGGCCGTGCGCCGGCGGCGCGGTCTATTCCCCCGCCATCACCGATTTCAACATCATGGTGGAGAAGACTTCCTACATGTTCATCACCGGGCCGGACGTCATCCGCTCGGTGACGCACGAGGAGGTGACCAAGGAGGAGCTCGGCGGCGCCGTGGCCCACGCCAGCGTCTCGGGCGTCGCCCACTTCACGGCGCCGGACGATCGCGCCGCCCTCGGGCTCATCCGGGACCTGCTCGCCTACCTGCCGTCGAACAACATGGAGGATCCGCCGCACCGCGACACCGGCGACGATCCGGATCGGCAGGACGCGGCGCTCGACACGGTCGTGCCGCCGGAGCCCAACAAGCCGTACGACATCAAGGTGGTGATCCGGCACGTGCTCGACCGCGACTCGTTCTTCGAGGTGCACGAGCGCTTCGCCCGCAACATCGTCACCGGCTTCGCCCGGCTCGACGGGGCGGTGGTCGGCGTGGTCGCCAACCAGCCGGCCGTCCTCGCCGGCACGCTGGACATCGACGCCTCCATCAAGGGGGCGCGCTTCGTGCGCTTCTGCGACGCCTTCAACGTGCCGCTGCTCATCCTCGAGGACGTCCCGGGCTTCCTCCCGGGCACCGACCAGGAGCACCGCGGGATCATCCGGCACGGGGCGAAGCTGCTCTACGCCTTCGCCGAGGCGACGGTCCCCAAGGTGACGGTGATCACCCGGAAGTCCTACGGCGGCGCGTATTGCGTCATGGGGTCGAAGCACATCCGCACCGACTTCAACTTCGCGTGGCCCTCCGCCGAGATCGCCGTGATGGGGCCGGAAGGAGCCGTCAACATCCTGTACCGGCGCGAGCTGGCGTCGGCGAAGGACGCCGACCGGCTGCGCCGCGAGCGGGTCGAGGAGTTCCGCGACAAGTTCGCCAACCCGTACGTCGCCGCCGAGCGGGGCTTCGTGGATGCCGTCATCGAGCCGCGCGCCACCCGCCGGCACCTCGTGCAGGCCTTCCGCCTGCTGCGCCACAAGAAGGATCACAACCCGCCCCGCAAGCACGGGAACATTCCGCTCTAGAAAGGAAAGCGCTCTCCAATGCGTCGCATCCTGATCGCCAACCGCGGGGAGATCGCCCTGCGCGTGGTGCGCGCCTGCCGCGACCTGGGAATCTCCCCGGTGGTGGCGCACTCGGAGGCGGACCGCGACTCGCTGCCGGTCCGGCTGGCCGATGCAGGCGTTGCGATCGGCCCGGCGCCGGCGCGCAGCTCTTATCTCGACCAGCCGGCGGTGATCGCCGCCGCGAAGCAGAGCGGCTGCGACGCGGTGCACCCCGGCTACGGCTTCCTGTCGGAGAACCCGGAGTTCGCGCAGGCGGTCGAGCGTGCCGGCCTCGTCTTCATCGGCCCTCCCGCGTCGGCGATGCACGCGGTCGGCGACAAGGTGGAGGCGCGCCGCCTGATGGCGAAGGCCGGGGTGCCGATCATTCCCGGCCTCGAGGAGCGCTCCGCCGACGGCGAGGCGATCGCGGCGTTCGCGCGCAAGGCCGGATATCCCATCCTGATCAAGGCGGCGGCCGGAGGCGGCGGCAAGGGTATGCGCGTCGTCCGTTCCGAAGCCGAGCTGCAGCCGGCCCTGCGCCTGGCGCGCTCCGAGGCGAAGGGGGCGTTCGGCGACGACGGCGTCTACGCCGAGAAGCTCCTCGAGGGCGTGCGGCACGTCGAGATCCAGGTGATCGCCGATGCCCACGGCAACGCCGTGCACCTGGGCGAGCGCGAGTGCTCGCTGCAGCGCCGGCACCAGAAGCTCGTCGAAGAGGCCCCATCGCTGGCGGTGACGGCGGAGCTGCGGCGCCGCATGGGGGAGCTGGCGCTCCTCGCGGTGCGCGCCTCGGGCTACCGCAACGCCGGCACGGTCGAGTTCCTGCTCGATGGCGCAGGCAACCCCTATTTCATGGAAGTCAACGCCCGCCTCCAGGTCGAGCACCCGGTCACCGAGCTCGTCACCGGCATCGATCTCGTGCGCGCGCAGATCGAAGTGGCGTCCGGCCGGCCCCTGTCGTTCCGCCAGGAGGACATCAGCCCGTGCGGCTGGGCGATCGAGTGCCGCATCCTCGCCGAGGATCCGGCTTCGGGGTTCCATCCGTGCCCCGGGCGCGTCACCGCGCTGCGGCTGCCGGCCGGCCCCGGCGTGCGGGTGGACACGGCGCTGCAGGCGGGCGACGAGATCTCCCTGCACTACGACGCCCTCATCGCCAAGCTCCTCGCCTGGGGCCGCGATCGGGACGAGGCGATCCGCCGCATGCGGCGGGCGCTCCTCGAGTTCCAGGTCGCCGGCATCCGCACCACCATCCCGTTCCATGTCGAGCTGATGGGGCGCGAGGACTTCGCCGCCGGGCGGTTCGACATCGCCTGGGTGGATCGCACGCTGCCGGACCTCACGTCGAAGCTCGAGGCGGGCGGGGACGACGCGGTGGCGGCGGCCGTCGCCGCGGCGCTCCTCGCGTACGAGCGGTCGGGCGCCGACTCGGCCGCCGCCCGTCCCGCGCCGGGGCTGAGCCCGTGGGCCGAGGCGGGCCGTCGCGCGCAGATGTCGGCGCGCCTGCCGAAAGGCTGGGCCTGATGAATCGCACCGGGATCCGGAGTCGCGCGTGAAAGTCATCGCGCAGGCGGGCGCGCAGGAGCTCGTCATCGACGTCGCGAGACGGTCGGGACACACGACCGTGAGCCTCGACGGGCGCGACGGCGCCGTCGAAGTGTCGGGGGAAGGCCCGCTCCGCTCGGTGACGATCCATGGGCGCACCCACGAAGCGGCGGTCTGGCCGGTCGCCGGATCCGACGGCGCGCGCGGCGTTCGCTCCTACGACGTGCTGGTGGCGGG
>DASYQE010000091.1:0-23301 GCA_036005805.1 Candidatus Polarisedimenticolia bacterium
CGAAGACCTCGGCACCGTGACCTGCGGCGTCGGCGCCTGCCAGGTGACGACGCCCGCCTGCATCAACGGCCAGCTCCAGGGCTGCTCCGCCGGCACGCCGGCGATCGAGACCTGCGACAACATCGACAACGACTGCGACGGGTCGACCGACGAAGACCTCGGCACCCTCTCGTGCGGCGTCGGCGCCTGCGCGACGTCGGTTGCGGCCTGCACTGGCGGCGTGGCGGGCACCTGCACTCCGGGCACGCCGACCTCCGAGGTCTGCGACAACATCGACAACGACTGCGACGGGTCCACCGACGAAGACCTCGGCACCCTCTCGTGCGGCGTCGGCGCCTGCGCCGCGGCCGCCCCCGCCTGCATCAACGGCTCGGCCGGCATCTGCGTGCCCGGTTCACCGGGCACGGAGGTCTGCAACGGCCTGGACGACGACTGCGACGGAACAGCCGATGAGGGAACCCAGCCGCTGGAAGCGACCGACCTCAAGTTCACCAACACCACCACGATGACCTGGACCGCCGCCTCGGCCGCCGCTTCGCACGACCTCTATCGCGGCACCGTCACGACCGGCTCGTGGGCCTGGAACGAGGTCTGTCTCCAGACGAGCCTCGCCTCGCCCACCGCCCAGGACACCGACCTGCCCGCCGTCGGCACGGGCTTCTACTACTTCGCCGCCGGTCGCAACGCCTGCGGCCTCAGCCCGCTCGGCAACAGCTCCAACGGCACGCCGCGCCCCGCCCCACCCCTCTGCCCGTAACTAGATGGAGGCGGCGCGCCGCTTGCGCCAGAAGAGGTAGGCCGGGATCCCGAGCACGAGGATGCCGAGGCCGATCCCCGACTCCCGCGGCTGCGAGACCAGCGTGTTCAGCAGCACGACGACGCAGACCCCGACGTACAGCAGCGGCGTGAAGGGATAGCCCCAGGTGCGATAGGGGCGTGGCCACGACGGGCGCGTGCGGCGCAGCACGATGACCGCCGCCCCCGCCAGCGCGTAGAACAGCACCGCCGCGAAGACGACGAAGGTGTAGAGGCGGGTGTAGGTGCCGGAGAGGCACAACACGCTCGACCAGATCCCCTGCCAGAGGATCGCCGGCGTCGGCGTGCGGAAGCGCGGATGGATCCGCGCCAGGCGCTTGAAGAACAGGCCGTCCTTCGCCATCGCGTAGAACACGCGCGGACCGGAGATGACCGTCGCCGAGATGCACCCGAAGACCGAGACCAGCACGGCGAGCGCCATGGCGCTCGCGCCGGCCGGGCCGAACAGGCGGCCGGCGGCCGCCTCCCCGATGCGCGGCGTCGTCACCATCTCCCCGACCGGCATGGCGTAGATGTAGAGGAGATTCATGGCGACGTAGATGAGCGTGATCGCCGCCATGCCGAACATCAGCGACAGCGGGAGATTCCTCTGCGGGTCTTTGATCTCCCCCGCGGTGAAGGTGATGTTGTTCCACCCTTCGTAGGCCCACAGCATCGCCACCATCGCCAGCACGAAGGTGCTGAAGCCGACCGGCGCCGCGCTCGAAGTCCCCGCGGCCGCGCCCGCGGCGGCGGCCGGCGCCGCGCCGAAGAGCGGGGTGAAGTGCGCCAAAGCGCCGCGCCCGAACACCACCCCGAGCAGCAGGAAGCCGGCGAAGGAGGCGATCTTCATCACCGTCACGACACCCTGGAACAGGCTCCCCTCGCGCACGCCGAAGTAGTTGATGACGGACAGCAGCGCGATCACGAAGACGGCGTTGAGCTGTCCCGCCGAGATCGGCAGCGCCATCCCCGGCAGCGGAAGTGTCGCGACGATGCGCTCGGTGCCGAGCGCCGGGAAGAACGACCCGAAGTACTCCGCGTAGCCGACCGCCAGCGCCGCGAGCGTCCCCGTGTGGATGACCGCGAAGAGGGTCCAGCCGTACAGGAAGCCGACGAGATCGCCGTACGCCTCGCGCAGGAACAGGTACTGGCCGCCGGCGTTCGGCATGAGCGCGCCGAGCTCGGCGAAGACGAGCGCCCCGGCGAACGAGATGATGCCGCCGGCGATCCACACGAGGAGGAGCGCGCCCGGCGCCGGCAGGAGCCGCGCCACGCCGTCCGGCCCGCCGGTCACCATGAAGACCGCCGAGCCGATGACCAGCCCGATGACGAGGAGGATCGAGTCCCACAGCCCGAGCGCGCGGACGAGCCCGGGGCCCGATTCGCCGGAAGACGCGCGGCCGCTCACAGGCGCCGCCCGCCGCCGCGGCGCCGCATCAAGCCGTCGCCGTGGGCGTCCCGGCGCTCACGGGCACGGGGCGTTGTTGGGACGGAGGGCACCGCTGGTGTCGGTGCCGAGACTGCCTTCCACCGGGAGCCCGGTGGTCACGTTGAAGTACACGCCGGTGATGGAATAGAAGAACGCTTCGCCTTCGTTGGGAAGCGCGACATCGGTGAACGACGGGCTGGCCAGCCCGCTCGCGAAGCACGTTCCGAAATCGCTGGCGGAGACGCGCGGAATCGTCCCGCGGTAGACGTTCCACGACAGCATCGCGGGATCGTCCCCCCACGAGAACGACACGCCGTCGAGACCTGCCTGGAGATCGGCCGACATCGCGGCCGCATCATACGCGCCCTCGAGGATGCGCAGCTTCCCCCAGCCCCAGCGCGTGTTCGGCACGAGGTCGGTCTGGAAATCGGCGCGCGCCCCGCGCTGCAGCGCCAGGCGCACCTGCGCCGAGTCGTAATCCGGGTGCAGGCCGAGCAGGAGCGCCGCGGCGCCGGCCACGTGCGGCGTCGCCATGCTGGTGCCGGCGTAGCCGCTCAGGTGGGTCCGGTCGCGCTCCAGGAAGGTGTCGGACGCCGGGACATCCCTGGATTTCGTGGAGCCGAGATACTCCCCCGGCGCCGTGAGGTCCGGCTTGGTGCGCAGGTCGCGCGTCGGGCCGATCCCGGAGAAGCCGCTCAGCCCGCCGATGGAGTTGCTCGCCGGCTGGTTCGTCGTCCCACCGGCGCCGTTGATCCAGGACGTCTTGCTGACGAAGGCCCCCGCGGTCAGGGCATTTTTCGCCGTGCCCGGGATGGAGACGCTCTTGGCGAGGCTGAAAGCGCTGAGCTGCACCCAGCCTGCGCCGAAGCCGATCTGGCTGCGCGGTGTCGTGCACTGGTTCCAGAGATCGAACGGCCCGCCCGTGCCGGCGCCGAGCGCGTTCGTGGTCACGCGCACGGTCCAGACACCTCCGGCAGGCTCGACCACCGGTGCGCACGAGGGACTGTCGGAGATGGTCACGAACACCTGGTTATCGCCGTTCTCGAGGTCCCCCGCATTGGTCGCGTCCACGTGGACCGCCCCCGAGGTGGTGCAGACGACGCCGCTGTCGGTGCCGCGCGCCGCGCTGACCGTCTGCGCGCCGGGCGTCTGGATCGTCACGGTGGCGCTGTCCGACCCTCGATACCAGAGATCGAGCCAGATGAAATCGGTGTTGCTGCCGGGGTTCGGCGGTAACGCTGCGTTCAACGTGAAGGTCGTCGTGGCGATTCCGGCGACGGGCGGAAGATTCCCCTGCCAGTGGAAGTGGCGATTGACGGAACCTTCGTTTCCCGCGGCGATGGCCATCTGGCTGCCGGCGCGGCCCGGCCGCACCACCGCGTCGATCGCCAGCTCGTCGGGGCTCGTGCCATCGTGGGGACCGAGGTCGGCGCCCAGGCTCATGTTGCCGACCCACGGCTCGGAGCGGGCCCGCGCCATCCCGTCCACGAACTCGACCGCGGCCACGAGATCGCACTGCGGGCAGAACTCCCCGGTGTTCGTGAAGGTGCGCACGGCGATGAGGTCGGCCCCCGGCGCCATCCCCGCGAACGTCCCGGCGGGAATGCCGTTCCCGGTGGCGAGGCCGTTGCCGGCGGCGCTCCCGGTGACGTGCGTGCCGTGCCCGTAGCCGTCGCGCGTCGGCAGATCGGTTCCGGCGGCGAGCGCGGCGTCGATGTCGGCACGGCTGTAGAACGAACCGAATGTATACCCGGGCGGCGGCGGATAGGAGATGCTGCCGATCGTCTGGTCCCAGATGCCGAGGAGTCGCGTCGTGCCGTCGGCGTTCCTGAAATCGGCGCTCGTCCAGTCGATGCCGGAGTCGATGACCGCGACGATGACCCCTTCACCCGCATTCGCGAAGGTCGCGTTCTCGGTGCGGGCCGCGGTGAACGAATCGGAGGTGCTCACGTCGTTCTGCAGCTTGTAGGACGTTCCGGCGCGCAGCCAGACGATCTCGTCGAGCTGCGCCAGGCTCTGAAGCGCCGACGCCGGCACTGCCAGCGTCACGATCGATCCCGCGCGCCCGCGCACGGTCACGCCGAGCGTGTCGAGGCGCCCCGCCAGCCCCGGCGGAACCCGTCGCAGCGCCGCTTCGAGCCGGCTCGTCGCGACACCGCGCCGCGCGCTCGCTGACTTTCCGCCATCACCGTTGCCGACGTCGTCGCGCAGCCGCGCCTTGATGTAGAGGATCGGATCGTCGGCGTCGCGCTCGGCGCGCACGAACGGCGGCAGCGTCGACAGCGCCTCGCGCGATCGCGCCGGCAGCCGATCGACGAACACGCCCTGGCGCCGCTCGACCCCGAGCGCCATGGGGCGCAGGAACGGATCCAGCTTGCGATCCCACGAAGGCCCCGGATCAGCAGGTGTCGGAGCCGAGGCGGACGGAGGCGCCGCCAGCCCGCTCGGGCCGGGCCACGCGATCAACAGCGCCGCGACCAGAAGGGCTGGAAGGGAGGCGTACAAATAAGGATGGACCCGCCCGGACATCCGCCGAATGGTACGGCGACAACCCCCCCCAGGCAATCAATGTGCTGCGAAGAATGTGGGGAATTCGGCTGAATCCCGGGAGCAGCGCGTGGTCCGGGCTCCTGGCGGGGGTTCAAGCCGGCAGGGAGGTTCAACTCCAGCCTGGTCCCCGGTTGTGGAGATCCTCCCCCCAATCTCAGGCGCACCTTGTGCACGCCGGGTTGGATGCAGGTCCAAGGCGTTGGGATCGGGGGTCCCTCCGGTCACAATCGATCGCCTGTTTTCGAGGGACTTCCCCCCTCCTCTATCTCCTTGATCCTGTTTGGATTACGCCGAAATAAATCGGAATCTCCTGTTGACACCTTACAGGGGGCTCCGTATAGTCCGCAGTGGACTTGGGTGGACCTACGTGGGTGGGCTGCCCTGACCATCGACATTCAAACGATTGGCTAGGCGCGGCGGCGCGCGGGATCCCCGGACGGGATGGACCGATGCTGAGAGGCAACAGTCCGGCCAAGATCGACGCCAAGGGGCGGCTCAAAATCCCCCAGGTCTTCCGCCGTTTCATGGAAGACAAATATGGCCGGGAGTATTTCGTCACCTCGATCAACGGCGAGAGCGCCCGCATCTACCCGATGCCGGTGTGGTCCGAAGTGGAGCAGAAGCTTTCCGCCGCGCCGTCCCTGAGCCCCGCGGTCGTCCGCTTCCGCAACCTCGTCAACTACTACGGTCTGCCGGCGACGACCGACGACCAGGGTCGCCTGCTCATCCACCCGCTGCTGCGCGTCAAGGCGGGTCTCGACGGCGCGGTGGCGGTGCTCGGCAACATGAACTGTCTGGATGTCTGGAGCCGCGAGCGCTTCGAAGCGAAGCTCAGCAACGAGCCGCTCGCGGACGATCACTGGCAGATGCTCGCGGGCCTGGGCTTGTAAGAACCGGTCTCCGTTCTTGGGCGAACCGCTGGGAGCGTCGTGAAACCCGGAATTCGATGGAGCACCGTGTCGCGCATCGGCCGGTCCTGCTGCGGGAGGCGCTGGCGGCGCTGCACTGCTCCCCGGGCGACCTCGTCGTGGACGGCACCGTCGGCGCCGGCGGCCACGCCGAGGCCATTCTGCAGGCCATCGCACCGGATGGCCGCCTCGTCGGACTCGATCGCGATCCCGAAGCCCTGGCCCTGGCGCGCGCGCGTCTCGCGCCGTGGGGCGACCGCGTCCGGCTCGAGAACGCGGATCACCGCCGCCTTCCGGAGCTTCTCGACGCGTGGGGTCTCGTGCCCGTCGATCGCATCCTCCTCGACCTCGGCGTCTCCTCGATGCAGCTCGACGATCCGGAGCGCGGCTTCTCCTTCCGTCTCGACGGACCGCTCGATATGAGGATGGATCGCGCCCACGGCGGGACCACCGCCGCCGACCTGGTGAATGGGCTCCCCGAGCGCGAGCTGCGTGCGCTTCTGCAGCAGTTCGGGGAGGAGCCGCACGCGGCGCGCATCGCTTCGGCCATCGTCCGGGAGCGGGAGAGAAGCCGCTTCACGCGCACCGTGCGGCTGGCGGAGACCGTCGCCGCGGCCGTGCCCGCGCCCGCCAGGCGCGTCGCCGCGCGCCGTGGTGGCGGAGCGGTGCACCCGGCGACGCGCACGTTCCAGGCGCTGCGCATCGCGATCAACGGCGAGATCGACGGGCTGCCCCGGCTTCTCGAGCAGTCGATCGACCGGCTGCGGCCGGGCGGACGGATGGCGGTCATCTCCTTCCACTCGCTCGAGGACCGCGCGGTGAAGGGGACCTTCCGCGCGCTGGCGCATCGCTGCGTCTGCCCGCGCGGGCTGCCGGTCTGCGGCTGCGGCCGGCCGGATGTCGTCCGGCGGATCGACTCCGGCGCCGTGAAGCCGTCCGAGGACGAGGCGCGCGACAACCCGCGCAGCCGCAGCGCGCGGCTGCGGGCGGTGGAGCGCCTGTGACCCGCACCCGCGCCGCCGCCCAGATCCAGGTGAACCAGCGCCTGGTGCGCGAGCGGGACCGCAAGCACGCGCGCGAGCTGTGGCGCTTCCTCGCGACCGCCGCGGTGCTCGCGGTGCCGGTGCTCGGCTACGTCTGGCAGCGGATGGACTTCCTGCGCGTCTCGAAGCGCTACGAGCGCCTGCAGATGGAGCTGCAGAAGCTCGGCGAAGACGAGCAGCGGCTGCGGCTGGAGCGCTCGACCCTCATGGACCACGATCGCATCGAGACGCTGGCGCGCCGCAACCTCGGTCTCGTCGACCCGGCGCCCGACGACGTGCGCAACGTCCGCCTCTTCGACATCACCGGCGGCGCCGTCGAGCGCCGCATCGAGGCCGGCGCGGGGTCGCTGCCGATCCCGACCATCACTCCGTCCAGGGACAAGGCCGCGGTTCCCGGCGCGTCGAAGAACAGGACGGCCGGCGGCGCGTCCGGAGCCGCGCGCAGCGCCCCCCGGCCCGCGCCGGCGAGGAAGGGGCGCCAGTGAGCCGGCTGAAGCGGCGCCTCCGGAAGCGGTCGGCCGCGGGCGAGGATGCGGCTCCGTCCGGCCTGTGGCGCGGCGCGCGCTTCCGGCGCGGCCAGGCGCCCGGTCCGCCCTCCGAGCGGGCGCGGCGCGAGCGGCTGTCGATCGTCATCGCCGGCATCGCGCTGGGCTTCCTGGCCATGGGGGCGCGCTGCATGCACCTGCAGGTCATCCGCGCCCCGGAGCTCCTGGAGCAGGCGCGGAAGCAGCACGAGAAGGCCATCGACCTCGACCCGCGACGCGGCCCCATCCGCGATCGCAACGGCGAGGAGCTGGCCCTGTCGGTGGACGTCGATTCGCTCTATGCCGACCCGTCGAAGGTCGCCAACCCCGACGCCGTCGCGCGCCGGCTGGCGCCGATCCTCGGCATGAAGGCGTCCGAGCTGCGCGAGCCGCTGTCCAAAGACTCCCACTTCGCCTGGCTGAAGCGCAAGATCGACCCGGCGCTGCGGGCCCGCGTCGAGGCGCTGCAGATCGAAGGGCTCGAGTTCGTGCGCGAGAGCCGCCGCTTCTACCCGAAGCGCGACCTGGCGGCGCACGTCCTCGGCGCCTGCGGCATCGACAACCAGGGACTCGCCGGGCTCGAGTTCGCCTACAACGACCGCTTCAACGGCACGCCGGGGCGCCTCGAGTTCCTGCGCGACGGCCGCGGCAACCGCGTCCTCGACCGCTCGCGCGTCGAGGCCATCCCCGGCGACGGCATGCTCCTGACGCTCGACGCCACCATCCAGCACATCGCCGAGCGCGAGCTCGACACCGCCATGAAGGACACGCGCGCCGACGGCGCCGCCATCGTCGTGCTGCGCCCGGAGACCGGCGAGATCCTGGCGCTGGCCAGCCGGCCCGGCTTCGACGCCAACGAATTCAACGAGGCCGGCGAGTCGTCGCGCCGCGACCGCGCCGTCTCGGATTTCTTCGAGCCCGGCTCGACCTTCAAGGTGATCACCGCGGCGGCGGCGCTCGACGCCGGGCGCGTCCGGCCGAACGAGGTCATCTGGTGCGAGAACGGCTCGTACGTCGTGGCCAGGCACCGCTTCAAGGAGGACAAGCTGCCGTTCGGGAACCTCACCTTCACCGAGGTGCTGGCCCACTCGTCGAACGTCGGCACCATCAAGGTGGCGCAGCGCCTGTCGTCGAGCGATTTCATCGACGTCATCCGCCGCTTCGGCTTCGGGCGCTCGACCTCGCTCGAGCTGCCGGGCGAGAGCCCCGGCCTGCTGCGCGATCTCAAGCGCTGGTCGGGACTGTCGCACGCCTCGATCTCGATGGGCCAGGAGATCGGCGTGACGCCGATCCAGCTGGCCGCCGCCTTCGGGGCCATCGCCAACGACGGGATGTACAACCCGCCCTACCTCATCGAGGCCTTCGTCGGGCCCGACGGCGCGCGCCGCGAGCCGGATCGCGACTCCGACTTCCAGCCGCGGCGCACCGTGTCGGCGAAAACCGCCCGGACGCTCCGCGACATGCTGCAGGAAGTCACCATCGACGGCACCGGCACCAAGGCCTCGGTCGTCGGCTACACCACCGGCGGCAAGACCGGCACGGCCCAGAAGATCGATCCGGTCAGCCATCGCTACGTGCGCGGCCACTACGCCGCCTGGTTCGGCGGCTTCGTGCCGGCGGCGCACCCGGCGCTGGTCATCATCGTGATGGTGGACGAGCCCAAGGGCGCGCACCAGCACGGCGGCGACGTCTCCGCGCCGGTGTTCTCGCGCGTCGCCGACCCCGTGCTGCGCTATCTCGGCGTCCTCCCGGACCACGAGGATCCGGTGGTCATCGACCGGCCGCTTCTGGCCGTCAACGAGAGCGCGCCCGAGCCGCTGGTGCGGCCCGCGAGCCTGCGCACCTCGACCTCGACCGCCGGCGGCGACGCCGCCGCGACGCGGCGCCCCGCCACCATGACCGTGCCGGTGTCGAGGGCGGACGTGTTGCCGCTGCCGTTTTCCATCAAGCGGGCGGCCCCGCCGGCGGCGCCGGCCGCGGACGGCACCGTGGTGATGCCGGACCTGACCGGGCTGAGCCTGCGCGATGCGACCGCGGCCCTGGCGAGCGTGGGATTGAACTGCAGCAACCAGCGGGGCGGCCAGCGGGTGGCGCGCCAGGAGCCCGTCGCCGGCATCGCCGTCCGTCCCGGAGCGCGTTGCTCGGTCATTTACGAGTAGGGGGAGGAGTTTGCAGTTGCAGTCCTTGCTGCGTGATGTCCCGGGCGCCCGGATCGCGGGAGAGGCGACGACCGCCATCCGCGGACTGGCGTACGACTCGCGCGCCGTCGAGCCCGGCTTCCTGTTCGCGGCCCTCGAAGGTGAGACCCGCGACGGCCACGACTTCCTCGAGATGGCGCGCGCGCGCGGCGCGGCGGCGATCCTGTCGTCGCGCCCGGCCGACCCGCGCTACGCCGATCTCGCCTGGGTGCAGGTGGAGGACGACCGGCGCGGCCTGGCGCTGGTGGCGCGCAACTACTACGGCCGGCCCGACGAGCGGCTGCTGATGGTGGGCGTGACCGGCACCAACGGCAAGACGACCGTCTGTCACCTGCTCGAAGCGGGGCTGCGCGAGGCGGGGATGAAGCCGTGCCTTCTCGGCACGGTGTCGTACCGCTACGGCCGGGACGAGACGCGCGCCGACCGCACCACCCCCGAGTCGCTCGATCTGCAGCGCCACCTCGATCGCTTCGCGACCATGGGGGCCCGCTCGTGCGCCATGGAGGTGTCGTCGCACGCGCTGGCGCTGCGGCGCGTCGCCGGGATCTCCTACCGCGCCGCGGTGTTCACCAACCTGACGCAGGATCACCTCGACTTCCACGGCGGCATGGAGGAGTACTTCCAGGCCAAGGCGCTGCTGTTCCGGGCCCTGAAGCCGGAGGCGGTCGCCGTGCTGAACGCCGACGACGCCGCGGCCGAGGGCCTCGCGGCGGTGACGAGCGCGCGGGTCGTGACATTCGGCACGTCCTCGCGCGTGCACCTGCGCATCACCGGCGTGCGCGCCAACCTCGACGGCACCGAGGTGACGCTCCTCCCCTCCCCCGGGTTCCCGGGCGAGACGGCGGCAACCGAGCCGCTCACGCTCAAGTCTCCCCTCCTCGGCCGGCACAACGCCCAGAACCTCGCCGCCGCCGCGGCGACGCTCCTGGCGATCGACGCGCCGCGCGAAGCGGCGCTGCACGGGCTCGCGATGCTGCGCGGCGTGCCGGGACGGATGGAGCGGGTGGACGACGGCGGCGCCTTCCTGGTGCTCGTGGACTACGCGCACACCGACGACGCGCTGGCGCACCTGCTCGACAGCGTGCGCGCCCTCGGGCCGAAGCGCATCGTGACGGTGTTCGGGTGCGGCGGCGACCGGGATCGCGACAAGCGGCCGAAGATGGGGTTCGCCGCCGCCTCGCGCAGCGACGTGGTGGTCGTGACCTCCGACAACCCGCGCACCGAGAACCCGCACGCCATCGTGGACGCCATCCTCCCGGGCGTGCGCCGGGCGCTCGGCGTCCCGGACGGCGCGCCGTTGCCGGGGGATCGCTGCCACATCGTCGTCGAGCGCCGCGAGGCGATCGCCCGCGCCGTCTCGCTGGCGCGCCCGGGCGACTGCGTCGTCATCGCCGGCAAGGGGCACGAGACCTACCAGATCCTCGGAGAGCGCACGCTGCCGTTCGACGACCGGCAGGTGGCGCGCGAGGCGCTGCGCGGCGGCGGCGCGGCGCGCGGACGGGCGGCCTGCGAATGAGCCGCCGCCCCGGAGGCCGCGCATGAGCCGGCTCACGCTCCAGGAAGCGGCGACGGCGATGCACGCGCGCCTGAGCCTGTCCGACGCCCACCGCGGCCGCGTCACGGGCGACAGCGAAGTCAGCGGCTACAGCATCGACTCGCGCACCCTCGACACCGGGGATCTCTTCTTCGCCATCGTCGGCCCGCGCGTCGACGGCCACGACTACGCCCGCCAGGCGGCGGAAAAAGGCGCCGCCGCGGTGGTGGTCGCGAAGGGCGGACCGGGCCGCTACCCCGAAGCGCCCGCGGTGCTGCGCGTGGACGACACGACGCAGGCGCTGCAGGCCCTCGGCTCACATGTGCGGCGCCGGCGTCCGCTCAAAGTCGTCGGCATCACCGGCTCCGCCGGCAAGACGACCGCCAAGGAGATGACCGGCGCCGTCCTCGACCGGCGCTTCAAGACGCACCGCTCCGAGGGGAATCTCAACAACGCCTGGGGGCTGCCGCTGACCCTCCTGCGCATGGCCGATGCGTGCGACGCCGCGGTCCTCGAGATGGGCATGTCCTACAAGGGCGAGATCGCCCGGCTCGCGGAGATCGCCGACCCCGACGTCGGCGTCATCCTCAACGTCCTGCCGGTGCACCTCGAGCACTTCTCGTCGATGGCCGGCATCGCCGCCGCCAAGGGGGAGCTGTTCCGTGGGCTGCGGCGCGACGCCGTCGCCGTCTACAACGCCGACGACGCGCGCGTGGCGCGGCTCGGGCGCGCCTTCAAGGGCGAGCGGGTCGCCTACGGCATCACGGCGCGCCGCGCCGACGTCGGCGCCGACGACATCGTCTCCCTCGGGCTGAAGGGGACGCGCTTCACGCTGCGCCACGGCAAGTCGCGCGCGCCCGTGCGTCTCGGTCTTCCGGGACGGCACCACGTCTACAACGCGCTCGCCGCGGCCGCCACCGGCTTCGCCTGCGGCCTCGACGCGTCCGACATCGCCGCCGGGCTGGGGCAGGTCCGCCCCGCCGCCATGCGCGGCGTGCTGCATCGTCGCCAGGACGGCGCCGAGATCCTCGACGACTCGTACAACTCCAACCCCGCGGCGATGGAGCGCGCCATCGAGCTCCTCGCCGAGACCACGCCCCGCGGCCGCCGCATCCTGGCCGCCGGGGACATGCTCGAGCTCGGGCCGGTTGCGGTCCGGGCGCACACCCGGATCGGGGCCCTCGCGGCCCGCGCCGGGATCGATCTCCTCGTGGCCGTGGGGCCGCTGTCGCAGAAGATGGCCGCGGCCGCCTCCCAGAAGCGTCCCGCCCGCGTCGCAGCCTCCTCAGGCTCGGGCGGACGCCGGCGCGCCGCGGCCCCCACGCCCGCCACGCAGGTCCGTCACTACGACACCTCGGAGGAGGCGGCCGCCTGGCTCGCCTCCGAGATCCGCCCGGGCGATCTCGTCCTCGTGAAGGGATCGCGCGGCATTCGCATGGAGCGCGTGGTGCGGGCGCTCCTCGGCGACTCGAGTACCGCCGCCAGCACCGCGCCGGGGGAGCACTGATGCTCTACTCCCTCCTTTTGCCGCTGCACGAGTCGTTCAGCCTCTTCAACGTCTTTCGGTACATCACATTCCGGACGGCGCTGGCCACCCTCACGGCGCTGTTGATCAGCCTTGCCCTGGGCCCGTGGTTCATCCAGAGACTGCGGGACTTCCAGATCGGGCAGCAGATCAGACCCGAGGGGCCTCTTTCCCACCAACGCAAGAAAGGTACCCCGACGATGGGAGGGCTGCTGATCCTCATCGCAGTCATCCTTCCCTCTCTCCTATGGGCAGATCCCGCCAATCCCTACGTGTGGATCGCACTCATATCCACGCTCCTCTATGGAATCATCGGCTTCGCCGATGACTACCTCAAACTCACGAGAAAGAGGTCTCTCGGGCTGACAGCCCGGCAGAAGTTCGCGTCACAGATTCTGGTCGCGCTCGGCATCGGTTCCGTGCTCTTCTGGATGGCCGGTCGCGGGCTCTACACGACCCACCTGAGCCTGCCGTTCTTCAAGCGCTTCGATCCCGACCTCGGATGGGTCTTCATCCCGTGGACGGTGCTGGTCATCGTCGGGGCCGCCAACGCCGTGAACCTGACCGATGGTCTCGACGGGCTGGCGATCGGGTCGTCGCTCATCGCGTCCGGCACCTACGCCATCCTCGCGTACGTCGCCGGGCACGCGAGGGTCTCGACCTACCTCGACGTCCCGAACATCCGCGGCGTCGGGGAGCTGGCGGTCATTTGCGGGGCGCTCGTCGGCGCGTCGCTCGGGTTCCTGTGGTTCAACTGCCACCCGGCGCAGGTGTTCATGGGCGACGTCGGCTCGATGGCGATCGGCGGGGGCCTGGGGACCATCGCGCTCCTGATCAAGCAGGAGGCGCTGCTGGTCTTCGTCGGCGGCCTGTTCGTCATCGAGGCGGTGTCGGTCATCGCCCAGGTCGGCTCGTTCAAGCTGCGCGGCAAGCGGGTGCTGAAGATGGCGCCCATCCACCATCACTTCGAGGCTTGCGGCTGGGCCGAGACGCAGGTGGTCATCCGCTTCTGGATCGTCGCGATCATCTTCGCCCTGCTCGGGCTCTCGACGCTGAAGCTGCGATGAGGGAGAGATGATGCCCGCCCGCACTCCGAGCTCGAAGACTCCCGACCTGCGGGGAGCGCGCGTCGTCGTGGCCGGCGCCGCGAAGAGCGGCGTGGCCCTGGCGCGGTTCCTCCTGTCGCGCGGCGCGAAGGTGACGATCTCCGACAAGCGCCAGGCGCGCGACCTCGGTCCCGAAGTCGCGGCGCTGGGCCAGGAAGGAGCCGCCTTCGAGTTCGGCCGGCACGACGAGAAGACCTTCTCCTCCGCCGACCTCGTGACGGTGAGCCCGGGCGTGCCGCTGACGATGGCCCCTGTCGCCTCTGCCCGCAAGGCCGGCGTGCGCGTCGTCGCCGAGGTCGAAGTCGCATCCTGGTTCCTCGAAGGGACGCTGGTCGGCATCACCGGCTCGAACGGCAAGAGCACGACGACCTCGCTCGCCGGTCACATCCTGTCGCACGCCGGCCGCAACGCCATCGCCTGCGGCAACCTGGGCACGCCGCTCATCGAAATGGTCGAGGACGACTCGCCCGATCGGCTGTACATCGTCGAGCTGTCGTCGTTCCAGCTCGAGGGGATCGAGACCTTCCGCCCGCACATCGCGGTCCTCCTGAACCTCAGCCCCGATCACCAGGACCGCTATCCGGACATGCCGGCCTACTACGCCGCCAAGGCGCGGATCTTCATGAACCAGGCCGCCTCCGACCACGCCATCCTCAACCAGGACGACCCCCAGGCGATGGCGCTGACGCGCGGCATCGCGGCGCGCCGGCACCAGTTCTCCCGCGGCGGTGGGGTGCAGGAGGGCGCCTACGTGCGGGACGGCCGGGACATCATCCTGGTCGAGAACAGCCGCCCGACGGCGGTGATGCCCCTCTCCGACATCCCCCTCTTCGGCGTGCACAACCAGGAAAACGTCCTGGCGGCAGTGCTCGCGGCGCGGCTGTGCGGCATCACGGTGGAGCAGGCGGCGGAGGGCGTCCGGTCCTTCCACGGGCTCCCCCACCGCCTCGAAAAGGTGCGCGAGCTCGACGGTGTCGCCTGGTTCAACGACTCGAAGGCGACCAACGTCGGCGCCGTGGCCCCGTCGGTGCGCTCCTTCCCCGGCGGCATCGTCCTCATCATGGGCGGCAAGGACAAAGGCGGCGCCTTCGCCGACCTCGAGCCGCTGATCCGCGAGCGGGTCACGACGCTCGTGCTGATCGGCCAGGCGCGCGCGTCGATCGCGAAGCAGCTCGGGCCCATCGTCCCGACCCTCGTGGTCGAGGGGCTCGAGGAGGCGATCCCGGCGGCGCGCGCCGCGGCCGCACCCGGCGGTGTGGTGCTCCTCGCCCCGGGCTGCGCGTCGTTCGACCAGTACTCCGGCTTCGAGGCGCGCGGCGATCACTTCCGCCGCCTCGTCAACGCCCTGGTGGGAGCCTAGATGGCGCGCAAGCTGGCGTTCGACCGGACGCTCTTCGTCGTGGGGATGGGGCTGGCCCTCTTCGGCCTGGTGATGATCTTCAGCGCCTCGGCCCCGCTGGCGATGGAGCGGCACCAGACGGCGTACCACTTCCTGATGCGGCAGATGCTCGCCTTCGCCATCGGCCTTCTCGGGATGGCGGTGGCGATGAACCTCGACTACCGGACGCTGCTGCGGCGCGAGTTCGTCGCCCTGGCCGTCGGCGGCTCGCTGCTGCTCCTCGCCGGCGTGCTGGTGGTCGATCGCACCCACCAGGTGCACCGCTGGTTCAAGGTCGGGCCGATCCAGGTGCAGCCGTCGGAGATCGCCAAGCTCGCGGTCGTGCTGTTCCTGGCGGCGCACCTGGCGAAGCACGAGAACAAGGTGAACGACTTCGCCAAGTCGCTCCTGCCGGCGGCCGTCGTCATCGGACCGCTTGCCGCCCTCGTTGTCCTCGAGCCGGACCTCGGGACCGCCGTGCTCTACGCCTCCCTCACCGGGGCGCTGCTGTTCCTCGCCGGGCTGCGCTGGCAGTACGTCGCGACCGCCGCCGCGGCTGGCGTCGCCGGCATCGGGGCGATCGCCTTCGCGTCTCCCTACAAGTGGGAGCGCCTGATGACGTTCATCCACCCGGACGCCGACCGGCTGGGGGCCGGCTTCCAGATCAACCAGTCGCTCATCGCCATCGCCAGCGGCGGGCTGCAGGGAGCGAGCCTCGGCGAGGGCCGGCAGAAGCTCTTCTACCTGCCGGAGCCGCACACCGACTTCATCTTCTCGGTGGTGTGCGAGGAGCTGGGGCTCATCGGGGCGCTGTGCGTGCTGGCCGCGTTCGGCATCCTGTTCTGGCGCGGCCTGAAGGCGGCGCAGGGGGCGCCCGACCGCGGCGGCTTCTACCTGGCCATGGGGATCACGCTGATGCTGACGGTGCAGGCGCTCCTCAACATGGGCGTCTGCCTCGCGGTGCTGCCGAACAAGGGCGTGCCGCTGCCGTTCCTGTCGTACGGCGGGTCGAGCCTGGTCGTGAACCTGTTCGCGCTCGGGATGCTGCTCAACGTGTCGCAGCACTCGAACTAGTGAGGTCGTGCCCGAGACGTACCTGATCGCGGGAGGCGGAACCGGGGGGCACCTGTACCCGGGCATCGCGATCGCGGAGGAGTTGAAGAAGCGGCGGCCGGACGCGCGCATCGTCTTCGCCGGGCGCGGGCTGCCGCTGGAGCGGTCGATCGTCGAGCGTCACGGTTACGCGCTCGTCGGGATTCGCAGCGGTGGAGTGGTCGGGCGGTCGCTTCTCGGCCGCCTGTCGGGAATGGCGAACGCAGTGCGGGGATTTTTCGAGGCGGGCAAGGTGATCGACATCCTGAAACCGAGGGCGGTGGTCGGGGTCGGAGGCTACGCCTCCTTCCCGATGGTGCTGGCGGCGCAGGCGCGCCGCGTGCCGACCGTCGTCCAGGACCAGAACGCCGTGCCGGGATTGTCGAACCGGCTGCTGGGCCGCTCCGCCCGCGCCATCGCGTTGACCTACGAGGAGACGAAGAAGTTCTTCGGAGGACGCGGCACCGTCACCGGCAACCCGATCCGTGCCGAGTTCCACCAGGCGGATCGGGACCGGGCGCGCCGGCGCCGCGCCTCCGGAGACCCTCGTCTCCACCTGTTCGTCGTCGGCGGCAGCCAGGGCTCCCGCGCCCTGAACGACGCCGTGCTGGCCGCGCTGCCGCACCTGGCCGACCGGCGCGACCGGCTGCGCTTCGTGCACGGCACCGGGCCGGCCGACGCCGACCGGGTGCAGGTGGCCTATGCCGCCGCGAAGTTCGACGCGACCGTTCTCCCCTACATCGAGGCCATCCGCTCCGTGTACGAGGACGCCGACCTGGTCGTCTGCCGCTCGGGCGCCAGCACCGTGAGCGAGCTGCAGGCGTGCGGCAAGGCGGCCATCCTGGTGCCCCTGCCCACGTCCGCCCACGACCACCAGAAGAAGAACGCCGAGGCGGCGGCGCGCGCGGGCGCGGCCGTGCTGCTCGAGCAGAAGGACCTGACCGGCTCCACGCTCGCCTCGGAGATCAGCCGCCTCCTCGACGACCCCAGGCGCCTCGAAGCGATGGAGCGGGCCGCCGCCGCCCTCGCCCGCCCCGACGCCGCCGCCCGCATCGTCGACCTCGTCCAGCAGGTGGAAGCGCCGGCCGGCGCCGCGGGAGCGCGCTCATGATGATGCTCCGGAAGACGCGCCGGATTCATTTCGTCGGCATCGGCGGCAGCGGCATGAGCGGCATCGCCGAGGTGCTGGTGAATCTCGGCTACACCGTGACCGGCAGCGACCTCGAAGAGGGCGCGACCGTGCAGCGCCTGCGCGGCCTGGGCGCCGCCATCGCCCGTGGTCACAAGGCGGACCACGTCGGCGACACCGACGTCGTGGTGATCTCCTCCGCGGTCAAGCCGGACAACCCCGAGGTCCTCGAGGCGCGGCGGCGGCAGATCCCGGTCATCCCGCGCGCCGAGATGCTCGCCGAGCTGATGCGCCTGAAGTACGGCGTCGCCATCGCCGGCAGCCACGGCAAGACGACCACGACCTCGATGGTGGCGACCATCCTGTCCGGCGCAGGGCTCGACCCGACCATCGTCATCGGCGGCCGCCTGAACATCCTCGGCAGCAACGCGCGGCTGGGCGGCGGCGACCTGCTGGTGGCCGAAGCCGACGAGAGCGACGGCTCGTTCCTGCGGCTGACGCCGACCATCGCGGTCGTGACCAACATCGACGCCGAGCACCTCGACCACTACGGCTCGCTCACCGCGCTGCAGCAGGCGTTCTCGGAGTTCCTGAACGAGGTCCCCTTCTACGGCTGCGGCATCGTCTGCCTCGACGAGCCGCGCGTGCAGGAGATCCTGCCCTCGCTCAACCGGCGCGTCGTCACCTACGGCTTCTCGGCGCAGGCGGACCTGTCGGCTGCGTCCGTGGACCTGAAGGAGTTCCACGCCTCCTTCGACGTGCGCCTGCACGGCAAGAAGCTCGGCCGCGCCCGGATCCAGGTGCCGGGGCGCCACAACGTCAGCAACGCGCTGGCCGCCATCGCGGTGGGACTCGACCTCGACGTGCCGTTCGCGACCATCGTCGCGCAGCTCGAGTCGTTCCGCGGCGCCGACCGCCGCTTCCACCTCAAGGGCGAGGCGAACGGCATCATGGTCGTGGACGACTACGGCCACCACCCGGTCGAAATCCTCGCGACGCTGTCCGCGGCCAAGAAGGGCTGGAACCGCCGCACCGTGGTCGTCTTCCAGCCGCACCGCTACTCGCGCGTCAAGGCCCTGCTGAACGAATTCGCGCGCGCCTTCTACGACGCGGACGTGCTGGCGGTGACCGACATCTACCCGGCCGGCGAGGCGCCGCTCCCGGGTATTACGGCCGAGGCGGTGGCGCACGCCATCGAAGAGCACGGCCACAAGGACGTGACCCTCGTGAAGGACCTGAAGGAGATCCCGGCGTGGCTCGCCGCGCACGCCCGCGAGGGGGACATGGTGATCACGCTCGGAGCGGGCTCCGTCTACAAGGCCGGCGAAGAGTACCTGCGCCGGTTGAAAGTGTAGCGGATGTGGAGCGCCAGGAAGGAGATGGCCTGAGCAAGACCAGGAGCACGTGGGGTCCGGGGACGATGACGGTGACGGTGCAGGCGTGGGAGGAGAAAGCGGTGGCGGCCCTCGAAGGGCGGCCGGGGATCGGACTGCTCCGCGACATCCCGCTCTCCGACCACACCTACATCGGCATCGGCGGACCGGCCCGGGTGCTGATCGAGCCGGAAACGATCAAGGACCTCGCCTGGGCCATCACGCGCCTGCACCAGGAGCAGGTCCCGTTCGACGTGCTCGGCGCCGGCTCGAACCTGCTGGTGGCCGACGAGGGGCCGTCGTTCGTCGTCGTCTCCTGCGCCGGGCTCGGGGACGTGCCGATCCTCGAGGAGACGAGCGTGCGCGCCGGCGCCGGCTTCTCGGTGCCGCGCCTGACGCAGCGGCTGCAGAAGGCCGGGCTCGCCGGCCTCGAGTTCGCCGAGGGGATTCCCGGCAGCGTCGGCGGCGCCGTCCGGATGAACGCCGGCTGGCACGAGGGGGAATTCGGCGCCCATGTCCGGTCGCTCATCGTGGTGACGCGGCACGGGGACATCGAGCGCCTCGACTGCGGACCAGGGTTCTTCGAGTACCGCAAGAGCCCCGGTCTCGGAGACGCCATCGTCGCCGAGGCGACCCTCGAGCTGACCCTCGACGACCCCGCCCGCATCGCCGAGCGCATGCGCGGCTTCCGCGATCACCGCGTGAAAACGCAGCCGACGGGCGAGCGCAACGCCGGCTGCATGTTCAAGAACCCGCAGGGCGGCGCCGCCGGCCGGCTCATCGACGCCTCCGGTCTCAAAGGCATGCGCGTCGGCGCCGCCGAGGTCTCCGCCGTCCACGCGAACTTCTTCATCAACCTCGGCGGGGCGACCGCGCGCGACGTGCGCGGGCTCATCGACCAGGTGCGCGAACGCGTGCGCCAGGCCACCGGCATCCTGCTGGAGCCGGAGGTGATGCTGTGGACATGAAGGCGCGGAGGGCCGCGATATGACCATGCTGCGCCCGCGCGGGCCGCTGAGGGAGAGCGACGAAGCCCAGGCGGCGTCGCCGTCGCCGTTCCTGCGCCAGAACAACGCCGAGCGGCTGCGTCGCACCCGGCGGGGCCACCGCAACCGCCTCATCGTGCCGGCGGTGCTGGGGCTTCTCGGCCTCGCGGGGTTCTCGGCGCTCGTCTTCGGGACGCGCTGGTTCCTCCTGCACTCGAGCCGCTTCAACATCGCCAAAACCGACGTGACCAGGACCGAGCACGCGTCCTACGCCGAGCTGAAGCGGCTCGCCGACCGGGCGCGCGGCCGCAACATCTTCACGCTGGACCTTGCGAAGCTGCAGGCCGACCTCGAGAAGGTGCGCTGGGTGAAGAGCGCCGTGGTGCGGCGCGTCCTTCCCGACCGCCTGATGGTCGGCATCGAGGAGCGGGGGCCGCGCGGGCTGGCGCTCGTGCACGGGCGCGTCTCCCTCATCGACGACGACGGCACGGCGATCGACCTCTACACCGGCGGCAAGGAGTTCGGGACCTTCCCGATCTTCACCGGCCTCGACGACCTCCGCGCCTCGCGGGCGCACGACCAGGTGGCGCGCGGTTTCGACTTCGTGCGCTTCCTCGAGGCCACGCACCCGGGCCTGCTGGCCGAGATCTCGGAGATCGACCTGTCGCGCGACGACCGCCTCGGCCTGACGCTCAACGGCGGCGGGCCGACCGTGCGCGTGCACCCGACCGACTACGCCAGCAATCTCGACCGCTGGCTGGAGATGCGTGAGTGGTTGCAGGCCCACCTGGGGGGAGGAGCCTACGTGGACCTGCGCTTCAAGGATCGGATTGTCTGGCAGCCGGTGACCGCGAAGAAAACCGGCTAACGGGGGACGAGAACGATGGCACGACGCAGCACGCAGGTGGTGGGGCTGGACATCGGCACGACGAAGGTCTGCGCCCTCATCGTCGAACCGTCGGAGTCGGGGCTGCCGACGGTTTTGGGGGTCGGATCCTGCCCGTCGCGCGGCACGCGACGCGGCGTGGTGGTCAACATCGAGGCGTGCGTCGCCGCCATCAAGCAGGCGATCGAGGAGGCCGAGCTGCAGGCGGGGGTCTCCGTCGAGCGCGCCTTCGTCGGCATCGGCGGCCCGCACGTCCGCGGCCTCAACAGCCGCGGCGTGGTCGCCATCGCCGGCCGCGACCACGAGGTGACGTTCGAGGACGTGCAGCGGGTCAAGGACGCCGCCCGCGCCATCTCCATCCCGCCCGACACCGACGTCTTTCACGTGCTGCCGCAGCAGTTCGCCGTGGACGGCCACACCGGCATCCACGACCCTGTGGGCATGACCGGGGCGCGCCTCGAGACCGACGTGCACATCGTCACCGCCTCGGTCACCGCGGCCCAGAACCTGGCCAACTGCGTCAACCGCGCCGGCGTCGAGATCGAAGGGATGGTGCTGGAGCAGTTCGCCGCCGCCGACGCGGTGCTGGCGCCCGACGAGGCCGAGATGGGCGTGGCGCTCCTCGACATCGGCGGCGGCAACACCAGCATGGTCATCTACGAGCGCGGGGCGCTGCGGCACATCGCCGTGCTGCCGACCGGCGGCGAGCACGTCACCAACGACATCGCCGTCGGGCTGCGCACCCCCGTCCCCGAGGCGGAACGCCTCAAGCGCCGTCACGGCTGCGCCATGGCCTCGCTCGTCGATCACGAGGACACCCTCGAGGTCCCGAGCGTCGGCGGCCGCAAGGCGCGCGTCCTGTCGCGCCAGATCCTCTGCGAGATCATCCAGCCGCGCGTCGAGGAGTGCTTCGCCATGGTGGCCGAGGAGCTGGGCCGCAGCGGCTTCGAGCGGGCCCTGCACGCCGGCGTCGTGCTCACCGGCGGCGGGGCGATGCTCGAGGGCATCACCGAGATCGCCGAGGACGCGCTCGACTGCCCGGTGCGCCGCGGCGGTCCCGGGGATCTCGGCGGGCTCGCCGACTCGGTGGCGACGCCGCAGTACTCCACCGCGGTCGGCCTCGCCATCCACGGATGCAAGGAGCGGCGGACCGCGCCGCACCCCAACACCAACCCGTACTTCTTCACGCGCATGACGGTCCGGGTGCGCGACTGGATCCAGGAGCTGTTCTGAAGCGGAAGGCTGGCCTTCCCAACCGGAAACACCGTGAGCCTGACGCTTCACGGAAACGCAGTGAGCGCGAAGCGCCCGTCATGACGAACGGGCAGCGCGCCCTTTTCAAGGAGGATGGTCCGATGATCCTGATGGATCCGAAGGATGCCGGGAAGCCCCCGCGCATCTCCTTCGACGAGAGCAAGGCGGTCGGGGCGAACATCAAGGTGATCGGCGTGGGCGGCGGCGGCAGCAACGCCGTCAACCGCATGATCGCGTCGGGCCTGCAGGGCGTCGAGTTCATGGTGGCGAACACCGACGTGCAGGCGCTCAAGGGGGCGAAGGCCCCGCTAAAGCTGCAGATCGGCTCGAAGCTCACCAAGGGGCTCGGCGCCGGCTCCAACCCCGAGGTCGGCCGCCAGGCCGCGCTCGAGGACTCGGAGAAGATCATCGAAGCGCTGCAGGGCGCCGACATGGTGTTCATCACCTCGGGCCTCGGCGGCGGCACCGGCACGGGCTCCGTGCCGATCATCGCGTCGCTCGCTTCGGAGCTCGGCGCGCTGGTCGTCGCGGTCGTGACCAAGCCCTTCGCGTTCGAAGGGAAGAAGCGCCGCGACCAGGCGGAAGAGGGGTTGAAGGAGCTGCAGAACTCCGTCGACACCGTCATCTGCATCCCGAACGAGAAGCTCCTGAACTCGGTGGACAAGGCCATGCCGCTCGGCGCCGCGTTCCTGTTCGCCGACGACGTGCTGCGCCAGGCGGTGCAGGGCATCTCCGACCTCATCACCATCCCCGGGGAGATCAACCTCGACTTCGCCGACGTGCGCACCATCATGAGCGGCATGGGGATGGCGCTCATGGGCACCGGCATCTCCAACAGCGGCCCGACGCGGGCGGTCGAGGCGGCGCAGAAGGCCATCTCGTCGCCGCTGCTCGAGGACGCGACCATCGACGGGGCGCGCGGGATTCTCATGAACGTCACCGGCGGCCCCGACATGACCCTGCACGAGGTGGCCGAGGCGGCGAGCATCGTCCAGCGCAGCGCCGACGCCGACGCCAACATCATCTTCGGCACGGTCATCGACCGCGAGATGGCCGAGCAGGTGAAGATCACCGTCATCGCCACCGGCTTCAACCGCGAGGCGATGGCCAAGACCGAGGCGGCGAAAAAGGCCGCCACGGCGCCCGCACCCGTGCCGCAGCCGCGCCGCGACCTCGACACGCCGGCCTTCCTGCGCCGCGCGCCGTCGGCGGCTCCGTCGAGCCAGCCGGCCCTGAGCAACTCCGCCGACCCGGGCACGACGCTGCACTACGCGCCGCTCCCGGACGACCTGGAGATCCCGACGTTCCTGCGCCGCCAGCTCGACTGACTGCGAGGCGCGCTCGGCAGACGTGGTGACGGATAGGATGGCCTGAAGCGAAGACCCCGGGCGGGGGGCCCGGGGTCGCTTCGAACTTGGGTCCGGAAGGGGGGCGCGTCATGGCGGGCCACTACAAGATCCTGGTCGCCGACGATCGCGAGGACAACCGCGGCCTGCTGCGCGAGTGGCTCACCGCCCAGGACTACCACGTCCGCTGCGCCCGCGACGGGCGCGAGGCGCTCGAGCTGGCCCGCCAGGATCCGCCCGAC
>DASYQE010000092.1:0-14477 GCA_036005805.1 Candidatus Polarisedimenticolia bacterium
AGCGCCAGGCCGGGGCGCGGGTCGGCCGGACAGGCGCGCACCAGCGACTCCACCTCGAGGAGGACCGACTCGTGCAGCGCCGGGTCGGCGCTGCGCGCCGCCTTCAGGACCTCGAGCGCCTCCTCGGCCCTTCCTTCGGCCGCCAGCACCTTGCCGAGGACGAGGCAGGTGAACGGGTTCTTCCCCTCGAGGTCGAGCAGGCGGCGCAGGCGCTCGATGACCTGGGAGCCCAGTCCCTGGTCGCGGCGGTAGGCGGCGAAGACGCGGCGCACCGCGCCGTCGCTGTCCCGCTTCTCCATCAGGGCGTCCGCCATCAGCAGCGAGACGCGCGCCGTCGAGGCATCGTCCTTGAGCCGCAGCGTCTCGCGCCCGACCTCGAGGGCGCGATCGTGCCGCCGCGCCAGGAGCAGCACCTCCATGAGGCCGGCGCGGGCGGGGAGGTCGTCGGGGGTTTCCTTGACGATCGTCTCGTAGCGCTTCAGCACCCGGTCGAGCAGCGCGGTGTGTGTCGGGCCGGGGCGCTGCAGCTCGCGAATCGCGGCCGGATGGTCGCGGCGCTCCACGTAGATCGAGGCGAGCAGGTAGCGCGCCTCGGCCGCCGCCGGGTCGCCGCGATCGAAGCGCTCGAGCGCCAGGCGCACCTCCTCGACCCGGTCCGGAGCCGACTGCAGGACCTCGCGGAACGAGGCCGCCGCAGCGGCCGACAGGCCGGCGTGGAACTGGGCGACGCCGCGGGCGAAGTGCACGGCGACCGGCAGGGGAGAGCGCGGCTCGAGCCCCTCGAAGATCGGCACCAGCCGCGGCGCCACCGCCGGGGCGTGCTCGGCGAGCATTCCGAAGAGGTGCAGGAACTCGGCCGAAAGCTCCGGGTGCTCCGCCTGCAGCGTTTCGAGCGGGGCGAGCGCCTCCTCGGGACGGCCGAGGAGGAACAGCGACTCGGCCGCGCCGAGCCGCGCGCGCGCGTCGCCGCTCTCGGAAGCCAGTCGGCCCAGGCGCTCGTGGGCCTGCGCCGCGTCGGCGGGGGTGGTGCGCAGCCAGTGGCGCAGCACGATGACCGCCTTGGCGTGCTCCGAAACGTCCGCCAGCAGGTCGGCGAGGATGCGGTGCGCGTCACCCGAGGTCGAGTCGAGCAGGAGCGCCTTGACCAGGCGCGGCACCAGCGCCCCGGACTCCTTCGGGGCGGCGCGATGCGCGCTCACGAGGGCGGCGACGCCTTCCGCCGCGCGTCCCGCCTCGAGGTGCAGATCGGCGAGCAGCTGGTGCGTGCGCGCGATCTCCGGGTGGGAGGCGGCCAGCGCTTCGAGGGGTTCGCGGATCGACGCCAGGCCTTCCTCCTCCGCGGCCTGCAGCAGGGGGCCGAGCACCTGGAGGGGCTGGCCGCGCTTGAGGAACGCCTCGGCGAGCAGGCGCTGCGCCGGGGCCGCCTTCTCCTTGTGGGTCAGCGGCTGCAGGGCAGCGATGAGGTCGTCGATCCTCTCGCCGGCGGCGATGAGCGGGCGCATCTGCGCGCGCGCCGCCTCCTCGTCGCCGGCCTGCAGGAGCGCCGACACCAGGACCCAGCGCAGATCCGGGGTGGCCTCGGCGGTCGCGAGGCGCGGCGCGACCGCGTCGGCGACGGCGCGCGCGGCGCGCGGATTGGTCTCCAGGGCCAGTGAGAACTGCTTCGCCGCGTCGTCGGGACGCCCGGCATCCACGAGCAGCGCCGCGATCTCCAGGCGCAGCTCGGCGTTCTGGTAGTCGCGCGCGGCGATCGCCTCGAGCCGTGGGAGGATGCGCCCGGCCTCCTCCGGGTTGGTGCGGGCGATGTCGCGGTACAGCGCCAGCGCCCGCGGCAGGTCGCGCAAGGTCTCGTGGATAAGCGCGGCCTGGTAGGCCGGCTGCAGGATCTGCTTCGACAGCTTGCCGTCCTTCGCCCCGCGCCGGACCTGCTCGTACTTTCCCAGGTGGCGCGGCAGCACGGCCTTGAGGTCCTCGGGTTTCATGCGCTCGAGGGCCTTCAGGGCGAGAGCCGTGTTGTCGTGGCGCAGGTGGTGCTCGGCGATGGCGTCGTATTGCGGCCCGACGGTGGCGTGCCGGGCCTTCAGCTCCTCCAGCGCCTCGTCGATCTTCGGGACCGCGCGGCTGTCGCGTCGCAGCAGCGCCCGGAAGGCGTCGGCCGAGTCGAGTCCCTTCTGGCCGTACGCCAGCATGCGACCGAGCTCGAGCAGCACCGCCGGATCGTCGGGAGTTTTCTGCTGCGCTTCCTTGAGGACGGCGATGGCCTTGTCGGTCTGCCCTTTGGAGAAATGCTGCAGGGCCCGCGCGACCGCACGATCCCCGGCGCTCTGGGTGAGGTTCCGGACGATTCCGGAGATGTCGGTCAACGGCATGCGCGCACGGCCCCCGGCTGCCCGCGCAATATAGGTTCCGCTGACGGGGACGTCATCCGGAAGTCCCTTTTCGAAGTGACCAGAAGCCGCACAACCGCTGTCGCCACCTGGACGCGCACGCGTAAGCCCTTGCAGGCCCGCGAGTCCCGGCCGCGCGATTGGTTGAAAGCGCCGCGCGTGTCGCGAACCTGCGCATTTCGTCCGTCTCCGGACGCCCGATCACGATTCCGTCGTCTGCCTGCAAAGTCCCGCCAGTCCATTGTTTGCGACGGTGCTGACGATTCCGTGGCTGGTCTCCCCCTTGCTCTTTCCGATGGCAGCGACGTGGCGGTGAGCCGACGCGGCGCGAAGGGAGACAGAAGTCATGGAGAGCCTGGAGCGGTTCGACAGCGACGACGAACAGACCAAGGACACGGCCCGGCCGGTTCTGCAGGCGATGGGTCTGATGGCCACGGCGGTCCTCAGCGTCTTCCTGGCCACGCTGCTCTTCATCGATTCGGCCCTGGCCTCCCCGGGCGGACGCGGCCGTGCGCAGGGCAAGGTCTCGGACGAGGTGGTGCAGGCGGCGGAGAACGATGCGCCGTTCGACCTGGTGCCGGTGATCGTGCAGACGTACGGCGATGCGAGCGACGTCGATCTGCTGCTGGCGAAGAACCACGGCGCCGTCGTGCGCGCCCGTCACTCGGCCATCTTCGGCTACTCCGCGCTGGTCCCGGCGGGGTTGCTGGACGACCTGGCGCTCGATCCCAAGGTCGAGCGGATCTCGCTGGACGCGCCGGTCCATGCGCAGCTCGACATCGCCGTGCGCGCGGCGCGTGGCGGCTTCCTGCTGGACGCGGCGAACGACGCCGACGGCCGCGGTGTGGGCATCGCCCTCATCGACACCGGCGTGCAGCTCCACCCGGACCTGGTGCGCCCCCGCACGGACGGCCTCATCGAGGTCGAGGTGGTCGGTCACGAGAAGGGGTTCGCCGACGATTACGGTCACGGCACGCATGTCGCCGGCATCCTGAACGGCAGCGGGCTCGACAGCAGCGGCCCGCAGGCCTTCCGCACCTTCCGCGGGGTGGCCCCGGGCGCGCGTCTCATCTCGCTGCGCGCCCTCAACCCGGACGGCACCGGGACGACCAGCGACGTGCTGCGCGCGGTGGACTGGACCATCCTGCACCGCCGCCAGTACAACATCCGTGTCCTCAACCTGTCGCTCGGCCACCCGGTCTACGAGTCGTTCGCGACCGACCCGCTGTGCCGCGCGGTCCGGGCGGCGACCAACGCCGGCATCGTGGTCGTGGTCGCCGCGGGCAACCTGGGGAACCTGGGCAGCGGCTTCGGGACGATCCTCAGCCCTGCGAACGAGCCGAGCGCGGTCACCGTCGGCGCCATGGACGACGGCCGCACCGTGGCGCGTGAGGACGACGTGCTGGCGCGTTTCTCGGCGCGCGGTCCGAGTCTCATCGATCACGTGGTCAAGCCGGACCTGGTGGCCCCGGGCGCCTTCATCGTGTCGCTGCGCGCGGTCGGCTCGGTGCTCGACGTGACGCACCCCGAGGTGGTCCTGGCGACCGGCGCGTACCGGACGGACGGCGACCCCGCGCGTCCCGGCGAATACACCATGTTCAGCGGCACGTCGCTGGCGGCCCCGATGGTGAGCGGCGCCGCCGCCGTGATGCTGCAGCGCGAGCCGGGCCTGCGCCCGTCGGACGTGAAGGCCCGGCTGATGGCGAGCGCCGGCAAGGACGACCACCTGCCGTTCGAGACGGGCGCCGGCTACCTCGACATCGAGGCGGCGCTCGCCTCGCGCCTGTCGGCGGATTCGGCCCTCTCGCCGCTCGCCGTGCCGGGTCCGGACGGGAACCTCGTGATGCAGCCGCTCGAGGGGTCCTGGGACGACTCCTGGCAGCAGGGGCTCATCTGGGGCGGGCAGCGCTTCTTCGGCACGCTGATGTCGACGGAGAACGACCAGGTGACCAGCTCCGGCATCGTGTGGAGCGGGAACGGAGCGCGCCTGTCCGGGGTCGACACGCTGACCGCGAGCGGGATCATCTGGGCCGGCGGCGGGAAATGAGATGACATTCGACGACGCGTTCTGCCCGAGAACGACGCGGGGACAGCCCGGGACCTGAAGCGTCTCGCGCCCCGCGACCCGACAGACGGCCGCGCCGACCCTCCCCGGCGCGGCCGTCGACTTTTCAGGCGGCGGCGAACTGCAGCGTCAGGAGCGTGGCATCGTCGCGCCGCGCGTCCCCTTCGAAGGCCTCGAGGCCGGCCGCGATCGCGTCGAGGGCGCCTTCGGCCGAGAGCGGGGCCAGCCCGAAGAACTCGCCGTCCGCCCGCTCCGCCTCGGTGATGCCGTCGGTCGTCATCGCCACCACCTCGCCGGGACGAAGCACGACGGCTCCGGTGTCGAAGCGGCGCCGGTCGAGCAGCCCCAGGACCGGGCCCGTCGCTGCGCCGAAGGGAATCGCGGCTTCACCCGGGGCGCGCCGCAGCGCCGGCGGGTGTCCACCGCTGGCGTAACGGAACAAGCCGTTGCCGAGGTCGAGCGTCCCGAGGAAGAGCGTGACGTACATCGCGTCGAGGCGGGCGCCGCAGAGAATCCGGTTCACCCGCTCGAGCGTGTCGCCGGGAGACGCGCCGAGCGGCGCGACGTGACGCACGATCGAGCGCACGAACGCCGCCATCACGCCGGCCGGCGTTCCTTTCCCGGAGACATCACCGATCACCACCGTGACTTCGCGGTCGGAGACGGGGAACGCGTCCACCAGGTCGCCGCTGACCAGCCTCGCGGGACGCTGGCTTGCGGCCAGGGCGAAGCTGTCTCCGCGGAATCGCGGGAGGAGCGGGGGAGCCTCGACGCCGCCGCGGCCTTCCGGGAACACCGGTTCGCCGCGACGCAGCTCGGCGGCGCGGGCCGAGCGCGCCAGGCGGTCGAGCGCTTCGACATCGGTCCAGAGATTGGTCGCCATGGACTCCCCCCGGTTGATTCCGTCTTCGGACCGGAAGATACGCTTCGGGTGCGCGCGCGGGTCGAAGTTCGAGGTAAAAAGATGTCACCGATGTCAACGATTCGTGCCCGCGGACTCCTGACGGCGACGTGGCTTCTGGCGATCGCGGCGATCGCCCTGGTCCCGGCAAGTCCCGCCGACGCGTCGGGAGCCACGGTCGCGGCAGCGCCAGGGACCGCGGCTCGCGCAGCGTCATCGTCGCCGGGTCCCGACGGCACGCTGCGCGTGGCTTCATGGAACATCGAGTGGCTCGCCGCCCGGGATGGCGCCGGCGCCGTGCCCCGCCGGAGCGGCGACTACGACCGGTTGCGCGGCTACGCCGAGCGGCTCGACGCCGACGTCGTGGCTCTCCAGGAGGTGGAAGGGACGGCCGCGGCGCGGCGCGTGTTCGATCCCCAGCGCTACGAGTTCCGGTTCGCCGCGGGGGGAGGCTCCGCCCAGCGGGCCGGATTCGCCTGGAAGAAAACCCTGCGGGTCACGCCGCATCCGGATTTCGTGGCGATCGGCCTCGACGGCCGCAGCCGCATGGCCGCCGACATCACCGTGCACGGCGCGCACGGAGACCTGCGCCTCCTGAGCATTCACCTCAAGAGCGGCTGCGCGTCGGGGCGTCTCGACGGTCCCGACGCGGCCTGCGTGATGCTCCGGGAGCAGGCGCGACGGCTGGAGGGCTGGATCGATGCGCGGGCGCGCGAAGCGGTTCCCTTCGCCGTGCTGGGTGATTTCAACCGGCGCTTCACCCCGAAGGATCCCTTCTGGAACGGCCTCGACGACGGCGACCCGCCGGAAGCGGATCTCCTGGACGCCGGGTTCGGCCGTCATCCGCCCTGCTGGGGCGGCCGGTACCGGCAGTACATCGACCACATCGTCCTGAGCCGGACCGCCGCGACCTGGCTCGTCCCGAACTCCTTCGCGCAGCAGGTGTACGACCCCGGGGACGAGGAGAGCGCGGCGGTTCTGTCCGACCATTGCCCCATCCTCGCCCTGCTCGACGCCTCGCGCGCCGCGACGCCGCTCCGGTCAAGCTCCGCGGAGACGCCCGGCTCCGGAAAGACGGGATTCCCGGCCCGGCCTTGAGTCGGGGCGGCGTTTCGCGCCTCGGGGTCAGGAATCGCAAGACCCGAACCCCGTCGTTCTCGGGATGGAGTCCCGTCCACCCGGGCTTCTACAGTGGTCGGGGACGGGATTCGAGTCCGCCGCAGGGTCGGCGCACCCCTCCGGAATCCCGGCAATCAAGGAGCGAGGACATGGCAGAGGACAAAGGCAATCGGCAGGACACAGGCGGGTCGGCGGGCAAGAGAAGCTCGTCGGGCCGTGGCTCGTCCCACCGCGGCTTCGCCGCGATGGACGAGGAGAGGCAGCGGGAAATCGCGCGCGAAGGCGGGCGCAGCGTCCCCGACGAGAAGCGATCCTTCTCGCAGGACCACGAGCTCGCGGCGGAGGCGGGCCGCAAGGGCGGACAGAGCGTTCCGGGCGAGAAGCGCTCCTTCTCACGCGATCGGGGGCTCGCGGCCGAGGCGGGTCGCAAAGGCGGTGAGAGCCGCAGTTCGTCCGCCGGAGGCCGCGCCTCGCACCGGGACGACGGCGACGCCCGGGCCACCCCTCGAGACAACGGCGACGGTCGGGGCTCGAACCGGGACGACCACTAGCAGCGTTGGTGCCGGAGGTCGGACTCGAACCGACATGGGCTTGCGCCCGCGGGATTTTGAGTCCCGTGCGTCTACCAGTTTCGCCACTCCGGCGGTGCCCGAAGCCTAACGAATCGACCCTTTGCCCGCAAGCGCGGACTCGAGACTCCGGATCTTCGCTTCGACCGCGCCGCGATCGGCGGCGCTCTCGGCGCCCCGCGCCAGGTAATCGCGATAGGCTGCGAGGGCGCCCCGCAGGTCCCCCTGGTTCTCGAGGGCGACACCCAGGCGTCCCGCGGCGTGCGCGTAATCCGGATCCGAAGCGAGCGCCTCGCGGTACAGCCCGATGGCTTCGTCCGCGGACCCCGCGGCGCGCCGCACCTCCGCGAGATTCGTCAGGCCGCGCGGATCGCCCGGGTCGATGGCCAGCGCGGCGCGAAACTGTTCTTCCGCTCCTGCCAGGTCGTTCTGGCGCAGCAGGACGATCCCCAGATTGATGTGCGATCGTGGGAGCGTCGGATCGGCGGCGACCGATTGCTCCAAATCGGCGCGCGCGCCGGTCAGGTCTCCGGCGTCGAGGCGCAGGCGGCCCCGGTTGTAGAGCGCTTCCGGATTCGACGGCTCCAGCGCGAGAGCCCGATCGAGGAGCTCCGACGATCGCGCGCGGTCGCCGTGATCCGCGGCGATGACTCCGAGATTGATGAGCGGGCGGGCGCGGGCCGGATTCTCGCGCGCCGCTTCCTCCCAGAGGCGGCTCGAGTCGGACCACAGGAGCGCGCGCGCGTACAGGGCGGGCGCGAGGATCGCCGTCAGGAGGAGCACGGGCCAGGCGCCCCGCGGCGCGAGGGCGAAGGCCGCTCCGGACACGGCGTAGGCCGCCCCGAGCATCAGCAGATAGACGCGGCGCTCCGGCATGACATCCGCCACCGGCACGACCCAGTAGAGAGCCAGGCCGGCCGCTCCGAACAGCACGCCGGCCGCCCCCAGCCGCGCCGCCGCGCCCTGCGCGCGCACGGCCCCCAGGATCGAGACGCCGACGAGGGCGGACAGGACGAGGAGGGCCGGCGCGGCGAGAAGAAACGGCGGCACCGGCTGCACGTGATCGATGCTCAGGCCGTAGGGGACGAGCGTGAGCCCGAGAAAGCGCAGGGAGACGATGCTCTGAACCAGGACATTGCTCTCGAGAGAGCGCGCATAGACCTGGCGTCCGACGGCGCCGAGGAACACCGTCCGAAGCGCGAGGAACGCCAGCACGGGGAAGGCGAGGACCAGCGCTCGCAACAGGGCGGGACGCCACGGCCGGCGCTCGGCGACGATCCAGACGATGAGCGCGAGCGCCGGAAGCGCGACGGCGTCTTCCTTGGAGAGCAGGGCCGCGACCGCGGCGGCGAGGGCGAGTCCCCAGCGCAGGAGTCCGGCCATCGTTGCGCGCCGCGGGTCATCGTTCCAGGGAACCACCAGGACCGCGGCGTAACACGCCATCGCGGAGAGGATGCCGGCTCGCCCCCAGATATAGAGGATGGATTCCGACTGCAGCGGGTGGAGGAGGAACACCGCCGTCCCCGCCAGGGCCGCCCATTCCGCCCGCCGGGCGGTGAGCAACGGGTCGGCCGATCGCGGCTGGGCGCGCCGCAGTGTGTGCCGCAGCGCGCGACGCAGGAGGAGCCAGACGAGGACGCCGGTGCCGAGATGGAGCAGCCCGTCGGTCCGGCGGAAACCGCGCGGCTCCATCCCCCACAGGCGCGCATCGAGGAGGAGCGAAGCGAAGAACAGCGGGCGCGTCTGGTCCGGCGAGAAGCGGTAGGTCAGCGCCAGCTTCCATGAAGCGCCCGGGTGCACGGCGCGGTTCGTCTGCACCCCCGCCTGCTCGTCGAAAGTGAAAGGGGCATCCAGCGCCGGCAGGCACGCGATCGCCGTCACGGCCAGGAGAATCAGGAGGACGATGGCTGCGAAGCCGCGCACGGCGCGAATGGAAGCAGGGCTTCTCCGGGGTGTCAAGCGCGTGCGCGCGGAGGCGTGGAGGTGGCGCGTTGATGGCCTCCCGCTGAATGACGATAATGCGCCGATGATGCGGCGGTCGCCGACGCGCGGGCCGGCATTCCGGATCGGGGGGCTGGCGCTGGCGGTCGCGCTGGCCGCCGCGGGGTGCGGGAAGAAGGGACCTCCGCTCCCTCCGGTCCGCGTCGTGCCGGCCGCCACAGGCCCCCTGGCGCTGCACCAGATCGGCCGGGACGTCCTGCTCGCCGCGAACCTGCCCGGATTGCAGAGCGATGGGACCGCGATGGCGTCGGGGGGCACCGTGCGCGTCCTGCGCCTCGAGGCGCCGGAAGGTCTGAAGCCCGGGGCGGTTTCGGACCGTTACCTCGTGCAGCAGTTCGAGCGTCAGTCGCACGAAGTGGCCTCCTTCGACGACGCGGCGCTTCCCGCGCACGTCGAGCACGGCCGCTTCTACTATGTCGACGCGAACCCGGCGGGCGAGGCCATGGGCCCCAAGCGCTACCTCTATGGCATTCAGGTTCAGGATGCGAAGGGGGCGCGCTCGCCGCTGCGGGCCCCGTCGTACGTCGAATGGAACGCCCCCCCCGGTACTCCGACCGACCTGAAGGCGGAGGTGGCCGAAGGGGAGGTCCGCCTGAGCTGGACGCCGGCGCCGGTGCCGCCGTCCACCGCGAAAGGGGCGCCCGCGGCGAAGAAGTTCGCCGTCTTCCGGCGCGAGGCTGCGGCGCCGCGCGAGCCGGAAGCGCCGGTGCACCCGGGACTCATCGACGAACCGACCTACGTGGACCGTACTTTCCGGTACGACACCGATTACCTGTACACCGTGCGCGCGGTCGTTTCGGAGGCGCCGGGGTCGACCGAGAGCGCCTCCTCCGAGCCGCTCGCCGTGCGTCCCCACGATTCGTTTCCACCGGTCGTCCCGCAGGGAGTCGCGGTCGCTGCGGAAGGGGACGCCATCAAGGTCTACTGGTTCCCCAACACCGAGCCCGATCTCGCGGGTTACCGCGTCTACCGCCGGCAGGAAGGCAAGCCGGACGCGGCGCGCGTCGCCGAAGTCTCCGCCAGCGAGACGTCGTGGGTCGATCCGGAGGCCGCTCCGGGCGTGCGCTATCATTACTCCGTGTCCGCCTTCGATGCGACCACGCCGGCGAACGAGAGCCCGCGCTCCGAAGAGCATTCCGAGCGGCGGCCGGCGCCGCAGGGCTCGCGTCCTTGAAGGCTCGCCGCGGAGAGCCGGCATGATCCCTCACGAATTCTTCAAGATGAGCGCCGCCGGGAATGACTTCATCGTCTTCGACAACCGCGCGCTCCAGCTTCCGCCCGAGCGCTTCGCTCCGGTGGCGCGGCAGGCGTGCACGCGGGCGCTCTCGGTCGGCGCGGACGGCGTCATCCTGCTCGAATCCTCGGTCAAGGCGGACGTGCGGGCCCGCTTCCTCAATCCGGACGGGGAGCCGACCTTCTGCGGCAACGGCGCGCGCTGCGCTGCGCGGCTCGCCTACCTCCAGGGATGGGCGCCGGCGCGCATGGTCGTCGAGACCGATCGCGGGCTGCACCGGGCCGAGGTCTCGGGCTCGGTGGTCACCTTCGAGATGCCCGACCCGCAGGGGTTCGAGCCGGTCGAAGTGACGGCGCTCGGGCGGGCCTGGCGGGGCGCGTTCGTCGACACCGGCGTGCCGCACTTCGTGGCGATCGAGACGGCGCTTCCGGAGGGTTCGATCGATGCGGCCGGAGCGGCTCTGCGCTCCCACCCCCGTTTTGGCCCCCCCGGGGCGAACGTGAACTTCGTGGCGCCGCGTCCGGAGGGAGGGTTCTCCATCCGCACCTTCGAACGCGGGGTCGAAGCGGAGACGCTCGCCTGCGGCACCGGTTGCGTCGCCGCCGCGCTGGCGATTGCCGCGGGGAACCTGGGCCGGCCGCCGATCGTGCTGCGCACCCGATCCGCCGTGGATGTGGCGGTGCGTTTCGAGGGGCCCGCCGACAGGGCCAGGGGCGTCCGCCTCGAAGGGGAGGCGCGCCTGGTGTACGTGGCGCAGCTCTCGGACGAAGCGCTGGAAGGCTTCCTTCCCAACCGCTGACACGCCGGGACATGCCGCCACCGGAACCTCGTCGGAAACGCGGGCGGCTCTGGCGCCTGGTGACCGGCTGGGCCCTGACGATCGCCGGTCTCATCCTTGGACCCGTTCCCGTGCTGCCCGGCGTCGTGTTCCTCGTCCCCGGGATCGCGATCCTGTGCGCCGAGAGCCGCTGGATCCGCAGCCTTCTCCGTCGCTACCGGGAGCGGCGGCTGATGCGCAAGGCGCTGCGCGAGGCGGAGCGCGTCGGCATCCGTATCAATCTCGACCACGATCCGGAGGTCGACGGAGAGCCGGAAGACCCCCCAGGGTCCGCGACGGGCAATCGCGACTGAGGGGGCACGCGGAACACTGCGGAGTCCGCGCGACGCAGATGTAGCGCCCGTGCAGGACGAGCGCGATGGACGCGAAGATCCATTGCGCGCGCGGGAAGAGCGCCATCAGGTCGCGCTCGATCCGGATCGGATCCTCGTGCCGCGTCAGGCGGAGGCGGCGGGCGACCCGATGGACATGCGTGTCCACGACGATACCCGTTGCGAGGCCGTAGGCGCCGCCGAGGACCACGTTGGCGGTCTTGCGCCCGACACCGGGCAGGCGCGAGAGCTCTTCCATGGTCCGCGGCACCTCGCCGCCGTGCTCGTCCACGAGCGCCCGGCTCGCCCCGAGGAGGGCCCTGGACTTGGCGCGGAAAAAGCCGGTGGACCGGATCAGGCTCTCCAGCCGCTCCGGGTCGGCATCGGCGAGCGCCGCGGCATCGGGATAGGCGCGGAAGAGATCGGGTGTGACTTTGTTCACACGGGCGTCGGTGCACTGGGCCGAAAGAATGGTTGCGACGAGCAGCTCGAAAGGAGAGCGGTGGTCGAGCTCGATGTGCGCGTCGGGACGGGATCGTTTCAGGGCGCGGAGAAGCCGGCCGGCGCGGCGCCGCAGGTCCGCTCCCGGGTCTTCCCGTGAGCCCGATCTGGAAGGAGGGGGCACGGCTTCATCCTAGGCTCAGGTCCGAGGCTCCCGCAACGGGTGAGTGGCCTGTCAAAAAGTCATGGTGTTCATGTGGTGTGCCAAAAAGTCCGAGAGAAGCACCCCTGGAGCGCGGCGGAAGGGCCTGAGGCGGGGTTGATCGCCCCGATTTCGATGGCAGAGATGTTGCTAAAAGCCCCGGGCAACAAGGAGGGGCCATGTGGAAGCAGCTTCTACCCTACGCGACGAGCTACGACGACTTCATCTCGGCTGACGAAGAAGCGCGTCTCGAAGCGTTCATCTCGGATCCGAACGCCTCCTTCCGTCAGGAACGGGACATCCAGAGAGAAGAAGTGGACCGCATTCTGAACAAGGCGCTTCACGCCCTTCCGCCGCGCGAGCGGTACATCCTGGAGCGCCGCTTCGGGATGAAGGACGGGACGGAGCTGACGCTCGAGGCCGTGTCCAGGATTCTCAAGTTGAGCAAGGAGCGGGTGCGCCAGCTCGAGCGGGAAGCGCTCCTCAAGCTGCGCCTGAACCTGGACGGCATGCGCGGCCAGCTGACGAGTGCCTGATTCGCGACTCCTGAAGTTCTGAAGGAAGGCTTCCCCCCACCCCCGGGCTGCGGGGCGGATGCAGAACGATCGCCGCCGCCGCAGTCCCGGGGGTCTTGCTGTGCGTTGCATATGAAATAGCATTCGGCTATCATCCCCGGCCGGATCGGCGAGCACACGCCGATCCTCCACTTCAGCAGGGATGATGCAGGGAGTCCGGCGGCGGGTCGATCGACCGGTCGCGGCGGAGCCGACCGATCATGACTCGAAGAATGGTGACGATGGCGCTCGTGCTCGGTGTGCTCGTCACCGGAACCGGCTGCCAGGGCACCATCGCCCGCCTCAAGGCCAACTACGCCACCAAGCAGGGGAACGAGGCGTACAAGGCGCAGGACTTCCTCAAGGCGATCGAGTGGTACCGCTACGCCACCTACCTGAACGCGGACCTCGACCTCGCCTACTACAATTCGGCGCTGTCCTACCTGGCCCTCTACCGTCCCGGTTCCAAGCACCCCAAGGACATCCGCTACTCGGAGCAGGCGATCGCGAACCTCAAGCGCTATCTCGCGGTCCATCCCGACAGCGAAGATGCGAAGAACTACCTGCTCACCGTCTATCTCGGGGCCGAGCGGTTCGACGAGGCGGGCGAGTTCTTCCAGACCGAGCTGAAGGCGCACGGAGACGACCCTCAGAGGGCCTCGCAGCTGATGCAGATCATCGGGGTCATCTACACCAAGAAGGGGGACTTCGACACGGCTCTCGAGTGGTACAAGAAGCGCGCCGATCTCGAGAAGGAGAACCCGGAGGTCCTCTATACCATCGGAGTGCTCTGCTGGGACAAGGTGTACAAGGGAGGGCTGCAGCTCGAGCTCGCCCGGCGCAACGAGCTCATCGACATGGGGCTCGACTACCTCAACCGCGCCTCGGCACTGCGCACCGATTACATGGAGGCGGTGTCGTACATCAACCTCATGTACCGTGAGAAGGCCAAGTCGGCGGCGATGGTGGGGGACAACGACGGCGCCGCCAAGTGGAACGCGGAAGCCGACAAGTACATGCACCAGGCGCTGGATCTACGCAAGAAGGCGATGGCGGCGGCGCAGAAATAGAATGAAGCCAGGGCGCGCGGCATCGCCGCGCGCCCCGAGAGGGTGACCCCGTGTTCGAGACCCAGGTCTTCTCGACGAAGCAGCGCAAGCGGACGCGCCGTTCGCTGACGCTGCCGTTCGCGGTCATCGTGCACGCGATCGGGTTCGGCGGCCTCATCATCGGCTCCTTCCTCAGCGTCGAGTCAGTGCCGGCGCCGCCGATCACCATCTCGTTCGTGGGCTCTGCTCCACCGCCGCCGCCACCGCCGCCGCCACCGCCGGCGCGCAAGAAGCGGACGCAGACGGAGAAGCCGAAGGAGATCCCCAAGCCGACCGAGATCGTGCAGCCCAAGATCGTGCCCGAGGAGCAGCCCAAGCCGATCGACGCGCCCGAGGATTCCAGCAACGACGAGGGCGAGGATGAAGGAGTCGAAGGCGGCGTCGAGGGCGGCGTCGTCGGCGGAGTCGTTGGCGGCGTCGTCGGCGGCGTCCTGGGAGGGATGCTCGGAGGCGTCGAGGGCGGTCTCGGGGACCAGCCTCTCTACGCCGGCATCGGCGGCGTCACCAACCCGGAGCTGATTCCGTCCAGCAAAGTCCAGCCCAAGTACCCCGAGATCGCCCGCAAGGCGAAGATCCAGGGGAAAGTGGTCCTGCAGGCCGTGATTAAGAAAGATGGATCGGTGGGCGACATCCAGGTCCTGCAGTCGCCCGGGGCCAAGTTCGGGTTCGACGAGGCCGCCATCGCCGCCGTGCGGCAGTGGCGCTACAAGCCCGGCCTCCAGAACGGGAAGCCGGTGGACGTGTAT
>DASYQE010000093.1:0-24729 GCA_036005805.1 Candidatus Polarisedimenticolia bacterium
AGAAGCTGACGAGCCTCCTGCGCCTGGGGCTCGAGACCTGCGCCCGCATCTCGTCGCGGCTCGGGTACCACGGGCCGGCCCTGCCGCGCCCGCTGGGCGCCAAGCCGGCCGGTCCGCGGCCGGTCGTGCTGTCGTAGGACACAACCCGCCCCCCGAGGGGCTGACAAGGAACCTTGGAGGAGGGAGGACTCGTGGAAGAACACGCCGAACTGTTCGAGAAGATGGCCAACAGCGTGATTGCCGGCGAGGCGGAGGAGGCGAACGCGCTCGCCCGCACATCGCTGGAGCTGGGGATCAAGCCGCTCGACTCCATCGACAACGGCTTCGTGAAGGGCATCCGCGTCGTCGGCGACCGCTTCGGCGCCGGCGAGCTGTTCCTCCCCGAGCTCGTGATGAGCGCCGAGGCGATGAAGGCGGCGCTCGCCGTCCTCGAGCCCGAGCTGGCGAAGAGCTCCGCGGCGCGCGAGAACATGGGCAACGTCCTCGCCTGCACCGTGCAGGGGGACATCCACGACATCGGCAAGCGCATCGTCTGCACGATGCTCTCGGCCAACGGCTTCAGCGTCGTCGACCTCGGCGTCAACGTGAAGGTCGACCGGTTCGTCGAGGAGATCAAGACACGCAAGCCGGACATCGTCGCGATGTCGGCCCTCCTGACCACCACCGCTCCCAACCAGGGGAAGGTGATCCGCCAGCTCATCCAGCAGGGGCTTCGCGAACAGTACGTCGTCATGGTCGGCGGCGCCCCGACGAGCCCGGGGTGGGCCAAGGAGATCGGGGCGGACGGCTACGGCGAGAACGCCACCGAGGCGGTCCGCGTCGCCAAGGAGTTGATGCTCCTCAAGCGGGCGGGGCAGTTCCAGCCCGCCAAGCCGACCGCGGCCGTCCCGTACGGCGGCGCAGCCTCCCCCACCGCCGCCGCGGCCAGCACGGCACCGATCGCTCCGTCGTCGGCGGCCACCGTCGGCGCCGGAAGTCCTTCCGCCGGGCAGGGGTCATGATCGCCGCCGGCTCCCCCGTCACCACGGGGGTGCGCGGCGTCCTGACGCGACACCCGGCGTGGTCGCGGTTCCTCGATCGCGCCGCCCGGCCTCTCGAGTTCCTGCTCAAGAAGCCGATCTTCGGCTGCCAGATGTGCGGGCAGTGCACGCTGCACGAGACCGGGCTCATCTGCCCGATGGGATGCCCGAAGACGCTGCGCAACGGTCCGTGCGGCGGCGTGCGGCTGGACGGCCGGTGCGAGGTGGTCCCGGAGATGGCCTGCGTGTGGGTGAAGGCGGAAAGGCGCGCCCGCTTCCTCCCTTGGCGCGGCGCCATCCTGCGCATCCAGCCGGCGCTCGACTGGACCCAGCGCGGCCACTCCTCCTGGATCAACGCCCTCAAGGGGACGGCGCGCGAGGCGCGGCCGTGATCGGCTCTCCCCAGGCGGCCACGCGGCGCCTGGAGGAGGCGTTCGCCTCCTTCCGGCCGGTCCTGACGTGCGAGATCGCCGCCGGGGACAGTCCCGATCCCTCGGGCCTCCTGAAGCGTGCGGCGCTGGTGCGCGATCACGTCGACGCGGTGAACGTCCCGGACAACACCGCCGGCATCGCCCACATGTCGGGGCTGGCGGCAGCGGCGATCCTCGCGTCGGCCGGCATCGAGCCGATCCTGCACGTCACCTGCCGCGACGTGAACCGCATCGGGCTGCAGAGCCTGCTCGTGGGAGCGGCGGCGCTCAAGGTGCGCAATCTCCTCTGTCTCACCGGAGATCACATGGCGCACGGCGACCAGCCGCAGGCCAAGCCGGTATTCGACCTCGACTCGCTGCAGCTGCTGCGTCTCGCGGGCACGGTGCGCTCGGGGCGCTACCTCTCGGGGCGGCCGATCGTCCCGGCCCCGGACCTGTTCTGTGGGACGACCGAAAATCCCTTCGCACCGCCGTATGCGTTCCGTCCCCTGCGGCTGCGCAAGAAGATCGAGGCGGGAGCGCGCTTCGTCCAGACGCAGATCGTCTACAACCTGCCGCGCTTCCGTGAGTTTATGACGCGGGTCACCGATCTCGGCCTCGACCGGCAGGCGCCGATCCTGGCCGGCGTCTCCCCGCTGCGCTCGGCGCGCGCCGCGCGCCACATGCGCGACCGCATCCCCGGAATGGACGTGCCGGAGGCGATCGTCCGCCGCATGGACGGGGCGGGTCCGGACCGCGGCCGGGCCGAGCAGGAAGGGCTGGCGATCTGTCTCGAGATCCTCGAGGAATTGCGTACAATCCCCGGGCTCAGGGGGTTCCATCTCATGCCGATCCACTGGGAAGAGGCGGTGCCGGAGATCGTGTCGCGCGCCCGGCTGCGGGAGACCAGGACCGTCCCCCCGCTCCCCGCCGCGACCCGGTTCCAGGAAGCGAGCGCCTGATGAAGACCGTCGTCTCCTCCGCCACGCGCACCGTCGTCATCGGGCCGGACGAGCCGTTCGTGATCATCGGCGAGCGGATCAATCCGACCAACCGCAAGAAGCTCGCCGAGGAGCTGCGGCGCTTCGACATGGGCCGGGTGCGGCAGGACGCCCTGGCGCAGGTCGAGGCGGGGGCGCACCTGCTCGACGTCAACACCGGCATCCCGGGGGCGGACGAGCCGGGGATGCTCACCGCGGCGGTGCGGGCCATCATGGAGACCGTCGACGCGCCGATCTGCATCGACTCCTCCACCCCCGAGGCGCTGGAGGCGGCGCTGCCGGCCTACCAGGGGAAGGCGCTGGTCAACTCGGTCACCGGCGAGGACGAAGTGCTCGATCGCCTGCTGCCGCTCATCGCCAAGCACAAGGCGGCGGTCATCGGCATCGCCAACGACGACACCGGCATCAGCAACGACCCGAAGGAGCGCCTGGCGATCGCCCGCAAGATCGTCGAGCGGGCGCGCGATCACGGCATCCCGCCGGAGGACGTCGTCATCGACCCGTTGTGCATGCCGATCGGCGCCAACCACACGTTCGGAGCCATCACCCTCGAGACGATGCGGCTCATCCGCGACGAGCTCGGCGTCAACATGTCGATCGGCGCCGGCAACGTCGGCTTCGCGCTGCCGGATCGTCCGCCGCTGACCGCGACCTTCCTCGTCCTGGCCATGGCGCACGGGCTGACCGCCGCCATCACCAACCCCATCGAGACGGAGATCCGCAAGGCGCTCCTCGCCGCGGATCTCATGCTGGGCCACGACCCGATGGGCCGGCGCTGGGTGGCGCACTACCGCAAGGCCGCGGCCAGGCCCGCCGCGACGGGGCCCGCCGCCTGAGGCGGAGGGACCCATGGATCCGGCCGCTCTGAAGTCGGAAAAAATCCGCGTGCTGTTCCAGCCGCGCGACGCGACGACCCGCGTCCCGCCCGGCACCACCCTCTTCCACGCCGCGGCCTGGATCGGCCAGCCGGTCGAGTCGACGTGCGGCGGGCGCGGCACCTGCGGCAAGTGCAAGGTGCGGATCGTCTCGGGACCGGCGCCGGTCTCGACCGCCGACCAGCACCACCTGAAGCCCGAGGAGATCGCCTCCGGCTGGCGCCTGTCGTGCCAGGCGGAGGTGCACGCCGAGACCGTCGTCGAAGTTCCGCGGCTCCTCGGGACCCCGAAGACGGCGATGTTCGGCGTCGGGCGGCAGGTGCTGCTCGATCCCAACGTCCACAAGGTGCACCTGAAGCTCGTCCCTCCGGAGCTGCACGATCAGCGCTCCGACCTGCAGCGCCTCCGCGAGGCGCTCGAGGCGGAGGGGTATCCGCTCGAGGCCGATCTCCCCGCGCTGCGGCTGCTCCCCAAGGGTCTGCGGGACGCGGACTTCGACGTCACGGCGGTCCTGTGCGGCGCCGACCTCGTCGCGATCGAGCCGGGGGACACGACGCACGCCTGCTACGGCGCCGCCTTCGATCTCGGGACCACGACCATCGTCGGGACGCTCCTGGACCTCAACACCGGCGAGGCGCGCGCCGTCGCCTCGTCGCTCAACGCCCAGGCGGTGCACGGCGGCGACGTGCTGAGCCGCATCTCGTACACCATGGGGAGGCGCGAGGGGCTCGGCGAGCTGCAGCGCATGGCGGCTTTGACCTTCAACACGCTGCTCGAGGACCTCTCGCGCCAGGCCACGGTGCCGGCCGACCGGATCTACGAAGTGGCGATCGCGGGCAACGCGACCATGCAGCACCTCCTGCTCGGGCTCGACCCCGAGCCGATCTCGGTCACCCCCTTCGCTCCGGTCGTGACGCGCGGGGTGGAAGTACGCGCCGATCAGCTCGGCCTCGCGATCCATCCCAACGGCCGCGCGTATCTCTTCCCGCACCTCGGCGCCTACGTCGGAGGAGACATCGTCGCCGGGCTCCTGGCGACCGCGCTGCCGCGCGGCGACCGACTGCGGCTGTTCGTCGACGTCGGCACGAACGGGGAGATCGCCCTGGGCTTCGACAAGCGCACGGTCGCCACGGCGGCGCCGGCCGGTCCCGCGTTCGAGGGGGCGGAGATCTCCTGCGGGATGCGCGCCACGCGCGGCGCCATCGAAGGGGTGCGCATCGGCGCCGACGGCGTGACCCTCCAGACGATCGGCGACGCCGCCCCCGTGGGACTCTGCGGCTCGGGGCTCATCGACGCGGTGGCGCAGCTCTACCGGCGCCGCCTCCTCGACGCCACCGGGCGGATGCGCTCGGCCGAGGACGCCCCCGCCGACGTGCCGGCGGCGCTGCGGTCGCGGCTCGTCACCTTCGAAGGGGTGCGCGCCTTCGTCCTCGCCACGCCCGAGGAGACCGGCGGCCCGGCGGTGGTCCTGACGCAGAAGGACATCCGCCAGCTGCAGTTCGCCAAGGGGTCGATCGCCACCGGCATCCAGGTGCTGATGAACGAGATGGGGATCCGGGCCCCGGAGCTCCAGGAGGTCATGCTGGCGGGGGCGTTCGGGTCGTACATCCATCCCGACTCGGCGCGCACCATCGGGCTCGTCCCTCCCGTGCCGCTCGAGCGCATCCGCGCCGTCGGCAACGCCGCGGGGGAAGGGGCGAAGATCGCCCTGCTCTCCTACCGCGAGCGCGAGGCGGCCGAGGGGATGCCGGCGCGGGTGGAGTACCTCGAGCTGTCGGGTCGCGAGGACTTCAACGATCTCTTCATGAAGGCGCTCGGATTCCCGCCGCTCGACGCGATGCCGTGAGCCTGCGCGCACGGCTCGCCGCTCCCCACCCGGTCGTGCTCGACGGCGCCACCGGCACGGAGCTGCAGCGGCGCGGCTGCGACACCGGCCTCCCCCTCTGGTCGGCGCACGCGCTCGTGAGCGACGCCGGACGCCGGACCCTCGCCGGGATCCACACCGACTACGTGAACGCCGGCGCGGAGGTCCTGACCACCAACACCTTCCGCACGACGCCGCGCGCCCTCGAGCGCGCCGGACTCCTGCCGCGCTGGACGGTCCTGAACCGCCGCGCCGTCGAGGCCGCCAGGGCCGCCGCGCGCCCGGGCGTGTACGTCGCCGGCTCGATCGCCCCGCTCGAGGACTGCTACGAGGTGGGCTCGGTGCCCGGCCAGCAGGAGTGCCTGCGCGAGCACCTGCGGCAGGCCGACCTCCTGGCGCGCCTCGGCGTCGATCTGCTGCTGGTGGAGACGATGAACTGCCGGCGCGAGGCGCGCGCCGCTCTGCTCGCGGCGCGCAGCACCGGTCTCGACATCCTGCTGGCCCTCTGCCCCGGCGCGCCCGATCGGCTCCTCTCGGGAGAGCCGCTCGAGGAGACGCTGCCGCGGCTGCTCGACGCCGGCGGCGGCCGCATCGTCGGCGTGCTGCTGAACTGCGCCCCGCCCGAGGTGCTCGAGCGCGCCTCGCCTTTGCTGTCGCGCCTGCTCGGCGCGATCCCCTGGGGCTTGTCGGCGCACCTGGGCGCCCCCGACGCGACGCAAGGCTGGCGGCTCCCGGACGAGCACGCCCCCGAGGCCTACGCGGAATGGGGTCGCGCCCGGGTGCAGGAAGGGGCGCGCCTCGCCTCGGGGTGCTGCGGCACGACGCCGGAGCACATCGCCCGCCTGGCCGCGGCGCTCGCCCGCTGACGCGGGCGCCCTACCAGGTGGGGAACTGGCGCTGGTGCAGGCCCAGCTCCAGCAGGTGCGCGTCCTCGTAGACCAGCGGCACCGCGACCGGCATGCGCGCCTCCGCCGCGACCACGACGAACCGGGGGCCGAGGAACGGACGCCGGCGCCGCCAGTCCCGCACCGCCGCCCAGCGAACCTCTTTTCCGTGGTGCAGCGGCCCGCGCAGCCGGAAGCCCGCATCCGACAGCTCGAGCGACGCCAGGCAGTAACGCAGGAAGAAGCGGATCGTCATCGCCGCCGTGGCGTACACGAGGATGGCCACGCCCCAGCGCCACGCGCCGCCGTCGGCGGCGAGGCGCGTTCCGAGCGCCAGCAGCACCAGGGACGCGCCCGCCACGGCGGAGACGTAGTGATGACGGCAGCGCAGGACCAGGGGCGGGAACGCCACGTCGGACGACACGGTCAGGCCTGGCGCAGGAGCTCCCGGCACGGACGGAGCACGTCCTCCGCCTTCGTGTCGATGGTCCCGGCGATCACAGCGCCGGAGGCGTTGGTGTGGCCGCCGCCGCCGAACGACTGGGCGATGCGGTTCACGTCGAGCGCCTCCTTGCTGCGGAAGGAAAGCTTGAGACGGCCGGAGTCGAGCTCCTTCAGGAGGACCGCGACGCGCACGCCGTCGATGGTGAGGATCTCGTTGACGACGTCGGAGGTGTCCTCCCCCTCGGCGCCGCAGTCGCGGACCTGGGCGAGGGTCATGGTGATCCAGCCGAGACGTCCGTTCTCTTCGAGCCTCAGTCCCGCAAGCGCCATCCCTCCCAGGCGCACCAGCGCCGCGCTGCCGCGCTCGTAGACCTCCTCGTAGACGCGCGGCGGCCGCACGCCCTTCGCGAGCAGGCGCGCGGCCAGCCGGTGCGAGGCCGGGGACGTCTTGCCGAAGCGGAACGACCCGGTGTCGGTGACGAGCGACACGTACGCGGCTTGCGCCGCGGTGAAGTCGGGGTCGCCTCCGAGGGCCTCGACGATGCGGTAGACCATCTCGCCGGTGGCCGCCGCGTCGGAGTCGATCAGGTTCACCTTCCAGAACGGATCGATGAGGTTGTGGTGATCGATGCAGACGGTGACCGCACGCGAGGCGCGCGCCGCCGCCTCGAGCGCCCCGAAGCGCGACGGCGCGGAGTTGTCGAGCATGAACAGGAGATCGGCGTCGCGCAGGAAGTCGCCGTGTTTCGCTTCGTCATAGACCTCGACGGCACCGCGCTCGTCGAGGAAGCGGTAGCGCAAAGGGATCGCCTCGGTGTTGAAGATGCGCGCCTGGATGCCGCGCGACACCAGGTACGAGTGCCAGCAGATCTCGGCGCCGATGCCGTCGCCGTCGGGGGTGACGTGGGTCGCGAGGACCGCGGTGCGGGCGCCGTCGAGAAGCGGCCGCAACCGCTCCGCCGCCTGGCGTGTGAAGTCGTCCCCCGTCTCCGGCTGTGGCCCGCTCATGGGACGCGCACCTCGCCGGCGCGGTAGGCGGCGGCCAGATCCACGTACGACGCCGCATTCCGGACGATGCGTTCGATCTCCTCGTCCTTGAGCGGCCGCACCACGCGCCCGGGGATTCCAAGGACGAGCGAGCCCGAAGGGATGGTCGTCCCCTCCGGCACCACCGCCCCGGCCCCGATGATCGAGTGGCGACCGATGTGACAACCGCTCAGGACCACCGCCTTCATCGCCACCAGCACCTCATCCTCCACGATGGCGCCGTGAACGATCGCGCCGTGCCCGAGCGTCACCCGGCGCCCGAGCCTCACCGGCCCGTCGCGCTCCACGTGCAGAACGCACTGGTCCTGCACGTTGCTCTCCTCGCCGATGGCGATCGGCGCCAGGTCGCCGCGCACCGTCGCCTGGAACCACACGGAAGCGCGGGCGCCGATCGTCACCTCGCCCACGAGGGACGCCCCCGGCGCCACCCAGGCCGTCGGGTCCACGCTCAGCTTCGTCGCGCAGAACTTCGATCCCAACTTTTTCGCCCCCGCTCCGCGAAGCCGCCGAATATAGGCCACCCTCGCGGCACTGTCAACAAAACCGGGCGAGCGACGCCGAGCGGCCGGGGGTGCGTGAGCGGGGCGCCTCCCTCCAGGACAGGGAAGCGCCGGAACCACCTATCCCGCAACGACCCCGAGCAGCGAATCGCGCACCACCTTGATCGGATGCACGACGCGCACACCGGCACCCTGCTCGATCTGGATCTTGCAGGTGCCGCAGCCGGTGGCGACGACGTTCGTTCCGGTCGCCGCGACGCTGTCGAACAAGGGCCGCCCCATCCGCATCGACTGATCGAAGTTGCAGGACTTCATCCCGAAGGTTCCGGCGATGCCGCAGCAGTGGTCCTTGACGATCGGAACGACTTCCACCCCGGGGACCAACCGCAGCAGCCGGACGACCGAGTCGCCCATACCGCGCGCCTGGGAATGACACGGGTTGTGATAGGTCAGCCGCAGGGGCACCGGCCGCAGGCGCGCGCGCAGGTCGGGGCGCGCTTCCAGGCGCTCGAGGACGTAGTCGCCGACGTCGCGCAGGTGGCGCGCCAGCACCTCCGACTGCGGCGTCCCGAGGAGGCGCGGCGTGTCCTCGACCAGCGCCAGGCCGCAGGACGGAGCGCTGTACACCGGCGTGTAGCCGCGCCGCAGGAGATCCATGAAGGCCGCGACGTTGCGGGCCGCCGCGGGACGGACGTCGTCGAGGTGGCCGTAGGTGATGGCGGCGATGCCGCAGCACTCCTGCGGCGGGATCGCCACCGTGCAGCCCAGGGCCTCGAGGAGCTCGATCGCCGCGCGCCCTTCCCCTTCGACGTCCTGGTAGCCGCCGAAGCAGCCGTGGAAGTAAGCCACCTTGTCGCCGTCCGGATCGACCGACGGCAGCCGTGGCGCCAGCGGCTCCGAATCGAAGGCCTGCATGCGGCGATCGGCGGCGAGCCCGGTCCAGGGGGCCATCAGGCGTCTCAGGAGCGGCGTGTTCATGGCGGCGTTGGCGAAAGGCGCTGTCGCCGCTCCCAGCCGCAGCAGGGGCCCGGAGGCGGTGAGCACCCGGTCGGCGTGGCGCTTGCCGTTCGCCCGGACGTAAGCCTCCTTCGCGAGGATCGCCATCCCGGGGATGTCGATCGCCGTCGGGCACTCGGAATGACAGAGGCGACAGTTCACGCACAGGTCCATGACCTGCTTGAAGGCGTCGGTGGCGATCGCCCCGGCCGGCAGGCGGCCGGAGAGCGTGGCGCGCAGGAGGTTCCCCTTGGCGCGTGCCGTCGCCGCCTCGTCCCCCGTCTCCACGGCCACCGGGCAGTAGTGGCGGCAGGCGCCGCAGCCATGGCACTTCTCGATCTCCCGCTGCCACGGCTCGTCGTCGAGCGTCGTCGTGGTCGCGACCCGGACGTAGTCGGCGCCGTAGCGCAGGTCGTCGGTCAGGCGCGCGGCGCCGTCGTGGACGATGATGCCGGGGTTGAGGATCCCTTGGGGATCGAAGAGCCGCTTCACCTCGGCGAAGACCGATGTCAGCGGGCCGTAGGCGCGCTCCAGGAACGGGGTCCGGAGCCGGCCGTCGCCGTGCTCGCCGGAGAGTGACCCGCCGAGTCCGATGACCAGGTCGGTGAACTCCCCGGCGATCGTTTCCATGAGCGCCAGGTGCGCCGGGTCGCGCTGGTTCATCAAGGGATTGCAATGCAGGTTGCAGTCGCCGGCGTGCCCGAAGATCGCCGCCTGCAGCCCGTGCCCCTTCAGGAGATCGCGCAGCTTGCGGACGAACTCCGCCATCCGCTCCGGGTGCACCGCGGCGTCCTCGATGAAGCGCGTGTTGCGCAGCCGCCCCTCGCGGCGCGACAGGATCGGCGAGGCGGCCTTGCGCACCGCCCAGACACGGGCGATCTCCTCCGGCCGCGTCGCCTGGCGCACCTCGGTCGCCAGCCGCAGCCGCGAGACCAGCGCCGTCGCGATGGCCTCGAGGCGGGAGCGCACCTCCCGCTCTTCGTCGCCATCCACCTCGACGATCAGGATCGCCTCGGTCCCCGCCGGGAAGCTGGCCCCGAGGGCCGGGTCGGCCTCCCGGACCACCTCGACGAAGATGCGATCGAGCAGCTCGACCGCGGCGGGGCGATGGCGCAGGATCTCGACCACCGCCCCTCCCGCCTTCTCCAGATCGTCGAAGAGGACGAGCGCGGTGGCCTTGGCCGCGGGGATCGGCAGCGTCCGCAACGTGGCGTCGAGGACGATGCCGAGCGTCCCTTCCGAGCCGCAGAAAAGCGGCGCGAGATCGACCGCGTCCGGCGTCGCGGTCTCGCGCAGGGCGTAGCCCGAGGAGTTCCTTCGCGTCCGCGGCTGGTGCTTTTCGACGAGGTCGCGGCCGCGGGCCGCGATCGCCCGGACCCCGCGCGCCAGTCGGCGTCCCGCAGCCTCCGCGGCCGGGCCGCCGGGGCCGGTCGCGACCCCGGGCACGGCCTCCGCCAGATCCGCGGGGCGCCACCGTTCCGTCTCGATCACCTCGCCGCTCGCCAGCGCGACGCGCAGCGACACGCAGTTGTCCCGGGTGGCGCCGTGCCCGACGGTGTGCGAGCCGCCGGCGTTGTTCGCCACCATCCCGCCCAGGGTGCACCACGCGGACGACGACGGATCGGGGGCGAAGTGCACGCCGTGCGCCCGCAGAACGCGATTCAGGTCGGCCTGGATCACCCCCGGCTCGACGCGCACCGTCCCCCGCTCCGGATCGATGTCCCGGATCCGCCGGAAGTGCTTCGAGAGATCGAGGACGATGCCGCGTCCGAGCGTCGCGCCGGTCAGCCCGGAGCCGCCGCCGCGCGGGGTGACCGGCAGGCCGTGCGCCCGCGCGTAATCGAGGACCGCCACGACGTCCGCCTCGTGCCGCGGCCGCACGGCGCCGAGCGGTTCCACCTGGTAGATGCAGGCGGCGGTGCTGTAGAGGATGCGATCGACCGGCTCGAACAGCACCTCTCCTTCGAGGCGCGATCGCAGATCGGCCGCGATGTCGCGCGGGTCGATCCCGGCGACCTCGGAGGCCGCGGATCCGGCCTGCAGTTCCGTCACCATCTCCGCTTCACCGCCTCACCATCCGCCCGGTACGCCGTGGGCGTCGCGATGCGCCGGCCAGAAGCCCCGCGACGTGCGGCAGCTCGGGCAGGATCAGCCGTTCGAGCGCCAGTCGCACCGCGGCCGGCGATCCCGGCATCAGGAACAGCACCTGGCCACGCCACGTCCCGGCGACCGCGCGGCTGAGCATCGCCGCCGCGCCGATCTCGCGGTAGCTGAGCGCCCGGAACAGCTCACCGAAGCCGTCGAGCCGCTTTTCGAGCAGCCCGGCCACCGCCTCGTAAGTTCGATCGCGCGGCGCGATGCCGGTCCCGCCGGTGACCAGAATGACCTGGGCGCGCTGGTCACGCGCCCACAGGCGCAGCCGCGCCCGGACGGCCCGCGGCTCATCCCGCTCGATCGCGGCGGCGGTCACGGCATGGCCGGCGCGGACCAGGCGCGAGCCCAGCCACGCGCCGCTGCGATCGGTCCCCGGCCGGCGTGTGTCGCTGACCGTGAGGACGGCGCAGGCCACGCGGCGGGGTCCGGCGCTGCGGTGTGTCCCGGCGCTCATGTCCGCCCCGTGCCGGGACCGGCCCGCGCGGGCCCGGCGCCGGCGCGCCGATCAGGCGGGGGGATCGACGAGCCAGCGCAGAAGAGTGCGGACGCCGGCGCCGGATCCACCCTTGCCCAGGTACGAATACTCCTTCTCCCCGAAGGCCGGACCGGCGATGTCGAGGTGGGCCCACGGGAGCCCCTCCCGCACGAACTCCTGCAGGAAGAGGGCCGCGGTGATCGCGCCCCCCCAGCGGATGCCGGTGTTCTTGATGTCGGCCACGTCGCTCTTGATGTGCTCGCGGTACTCGGAGTATAGCGGCAACTGCCAGACCGCCTCGCCCGATGCCGCGGCGGCCGCGAGCAGGGCGTCCGCCAGCGGCTGGTTGTTGCTCATGAGCCCCGACGCCAGAGGCCCCAGCGCCACGACGCAGGCCCCCGTGAGGGTCGCGAGATCGACCGCCGCCTGAAGCCCGTCGATCTGCGAGGCGTACGACAGGCAGTCGGCCAGGACGAGGCGGCCTTCCGCGTCGGTGTTGCGCACCTCGACCGTCTTGCCGTTCATGATCCGCAGCACGTCACCCGGACGGATCGCCTGCCCGCCCGGCATGTTCTCGGCGATCCCCATGAGCCCGATCACCTCCGCGCGGCAGCCGAGTTCCTGCAGGGAGACCATGGTGGCGAGGACGGCCGCCGAACCGGCCATGTCGCACTTCATCGTCTCCATGCCTTCGCTGGTCTTCAGCGACAGTCCGCCCGAATCGAACGTCAGGCCCTTGCCGAGGATCGCCACCTTGCGTTCCGGCTTCCCCTTGGGGCGGTAATGGAGCCGGACGAGGCGCGGCTCCTGGTGCGATCCCTGGGCCACCCCGAGGATGCCGCCCATTCCCATCTTCCGGAGCGCAGGCGGGGCGAACACCTCGACCTCGAGATGGCGGGCGCGCGCCTGCTCCTCGGCGATCTCCGCGAGCCGCGGCGGCGTCAGGATGCCCGGGGGCTCGTTCACGAGATCGCGCGCCAGGTTGACCGCGGCCGAGACCTTGTCTCCCCAGGCGAGCCCGGACGTGACCGCCTTCTCCGCCGCGGCTCCGGTCGCCACCCGCACCAGCTTGAGGTGGCGGCGTCCGGGGCGCGGCTCGGAGCGGTAACGGTCGAAGCGGTAGGTCCCCATGAGGGCCGCTTGCGAAAGCGCCCGCGCCGCCTCGGGCGGCGGGAACGAGGACCGATCATCCGTGAGCAGCGGCAGCGCCACCGAGGCGGCGCCGAGGCGATCCGCCTCGACGAAGGCGTCGCCGAGATCGCGACGGTAGCGCTCGAGCGTCAGGTCCTCGCGCGATCCGAGACCGAGCAGGAGGTAGCGGCGGCACGGGAACGCCCCTTCCGGCGCGTGCCACAGCAGGAGCCGCCCCGAGCGGCCCTGGAAGCGGTCCTCTTTCGCCACCTCGAGCAGGCGCTTTTCGAGCGCGGAGCCGACCGGGCCGACCAGCGAGTTCTCGCCCTTGAAGCGCGGGACGATGCCGAGATCGGCGGCGACCCCGGCGAGCTCGCCCGCGCGGGTCTCGAATTCGAGGGACACGCTCACAGGCCCGGGCCACTCCGCGTCAGGCGCGGCCCCGCAGGAGGGTCTTGAGGCGTTCGGCGATGCGCGCCGGTGACAGGCCGACCTCTTCGAGGAGCTGGCCGACCGATCCGTGCGTCACGAAGCGATCCGGCAGGCCGAAGTGGTGCAGCGCCGGCGCCGTGTGGCCCGACGCCGCGAGCGCCTCGTGCACCGCCGCTCCGAAGCCGCCGCACAGGGAGTTCTCCTCGAGCGTCACGAGCGCCGGGACCGAGGCCGCGCTCTCGGCCAGCAGCTTTTCGTCGAGCGGCTTGACGAAGCGCGCGTTGACGACGCCGACGTCGAGCCCCTCCGCGGCCAGGAGCGCCCGCACCGCCTCGGCGGTCTCGACCATCGAGCCGACGGCGAGGAGATCGGCGTCCCGGCCCGAAGCGATGCGCTCCCACGAACCAATGGGCAGGCGCTGCGGCGCGCGATCGGGTGTGAACCGCCGGCTGGCCCGCTTCGGGTACCGGATGGCGAAGGGCTGATCGGTCTGGTCGACGGCGGTCTTCAGGAGATCGGCCAGTTCGTCGCCGTCCTTGGGCGCGGCGACGACGAAGTTCGGGATCGCCCGCAGATACGACAGGTCGAAGGCGCCGTGGTGCGTCGGACCGTCGGCGCCGACGAGGCCCGCCCGGTCGAGGCAGAAGACGACGGGCAGCTTCTGCACTCCGACGTCGTGGATGATCTGGTCGTAGGCGCGCTGCAGGAAGGTGGAATAGATCGCCGCCACCGGACGCATGCCCGAGATCGCCAGGCCCGCCGCGAAGGTGACGCCGTACGCTTCGGCGATGCCGACGTCGTGGAACCGATCGGGATGGCGCTCCTTGAACTTCACGAGGCCGGTGCCGTCCGCCATGGCGGCGGTCAGCGCGACGACGCGCGCGTCCTCGGTCGCGAGGCGCGACAGCGTGTCGCACAGCACCTTGTTGTAGTCCGGCGCCGCGCCCTTCCCGGCGGCCGCCATCTGGCCGCTGGCCGGGTCGAACGCGGTGACGCCGTGATAGACGCACGAGTCGGCCTCGGCGAAGGAATAGCCCTTCCCCTTCTTGGTGATGACGTGCAGGAGCCGCGGCCCCTTCACCTTCTTGAGGTTCTGGAGGACGCTGACGAGCTCGTCGAGATCGTGCCCGTCGATCGGACCGTAGTACTTGAACCCGAGCGCCTCGAAGAGGCCGCCCGGGACGAAGAAGTCCTTGACGCCGCGCTCCAGCCGCTTGGCCAGCTCTCCCGCGGGCTCGCCGAGCGGCAGCTTCTTCGCGAGCAGCCGCACCTCGTCGCGCACCTTGTTGTACGTCCCGCTCGTGGTGATGTCGGTCAGGTGCCGCGCGATCGCTCCGACGTTCGGCGAGATCGACATCTCGTTGTCGTTGAGGATCACCAGCAGGTCGCGCTCGGAATGGCCGGCGTTGTTGAGCCCCTCGTACGCCAGACCGCCGGTCATCGCCCCGTCGCCCGTGACGGTGACGACGTGGTGGTCCGCGCCCGCCATGTCGCGCGCCACGACCATTCCCATGGCGGCGGCGATCGAGGTGCTGGCGTGCGCCACGCCAAAGGCGTCGTAGGGCGACTCGGAGGGAAGGATGAACCCGGACAACCCGTGGTACTGGCGCAGCGACGGCAGGCGGTCGCGCCGGCCGGTGAGCACCTTGTGGCCGTACGCCTGGTGCCCCACGTCCCAGACGATCTTGTCCTTCGGCGCGTCGTAGACCGCGTGCAGCGCGATGGTCAGCTCGACGACCCCGAGGCTCGGCGCCAGGTGCCCGCCGGTGCGCGACACGACCTCGATGATGTACTGCCGCAGCTCGTCGGCGAGCAGCCGCAGCTGCGACGCGTCGAGGGCCTTCAGGTCGGCCGGGGACTCGATGCGCGGCAGGAGCGGGGACGCGGCTTCGCGCGCCGCGGTGTCTCCCCGCGCCTCGGCCCTCTCGGCGCCTCGCGCCAGGGGGAGCTGCATCTTCCCGCTGAGGACCTCGGACATCTCGGGGCGGGATGTTAGCGAGGTCGGGGCCGGGGGGTCAAGGAGCCTTTGTTTCGCCGTGCTATTCTCCGGCGCGGGAACCCGCGTTGATCCCCTTCAAGGACGACAACCCGACCCGCCTGGTGCCGTACATCACCATCGCGTTGCTCCTGCTCAACCTGGCGGTCTTCGTCCGGCTCCTGCTCCTGCCGCCCGAAGCCCAGCAGACCTGGGTGCTGCGGCTGGCGATCATTCCCTACGACCTGACCCACCTGCCGCTCGGGCGGCCCGATCGCTGGCCCCTGCACCTGCTGCCGCTTCTCACCGCGATGTTCGTGCACGCGGGGTGGCTGCACCTGATCGGCAACCTGCTCTACCTGTGGATCTTCGGGAACAACGTCGAGGACGTAATGGGGCACGGCCGCTTCGTCGTCTTCTATGGCCTGTGCGGCCTGCTGGCGGCGTCGGTGCAGGTGGCGGCCAGGCCGGAGTCGCGCGTTCCGATGATCGGGGCGTCGGGCGCCATCGCGGGGGTTCTGGGAGCGTATCTCGTGCTCTTCCCGACGGCGCGGGTGCGGACCCTGCTGTTCCTCATCGTCATCGTGCGCGTGGTGGCGCTGCCTGCGCTCATCGTCCTCGGCGTCTGGCTCCTGCTGCAGCTCATCGCGGCGGGACGCGGCGACGGCCAGGGCGTGGCGTGGTTCGCCCACCTCGGCGGGTTCCTCGCGGGGGCGCTGCTCATCGTGCCCTTCCGGCGCAAGCGCCCCCGGCAGGCGCTGTACTGAGGCCGCTCAGGTCTGCGCAGGAGGTGGCAGCGCCAGGCCGAGCTCTTCGAACAGGGCGATGGCGCGGGCGTGCAGGTCGGCGATGGTGCCGTCGTTGAAAAGGACCCGATCGGCGAGCGCCAGCGTGCGGCGGAGCTGCTGGCCGGTCTCGGCGCGGGCATTTTCCTGCTCCTCCTGGCGCTCGAACTCCTGGAGCGTCGCTCCGTCCCCCAGCCGGCTGCGCAGGCGCGACCGCTCGAAGCGGAGCGGCAGCGGCGCATCCACGCCGATGAGCACGAAGGCGGGCAGGCCCCGGAGAATCGCGACCTCGGCGGGACCGCGGATGGAATCGACCACAGCGTGCCCCTGCAGCCGCGGCAGGATGCGGGCGGCGAGGACTCCCGGCCCCTCCTCGGTGCGCAGGCGGACGCCCGTGGCGATCAGGTTGTCGCGCGACGGAGGGAGCCCCGCTGCGGCGGCGACTTCACGAACGACGTCCGAGAGCGAGTGAACGGAGAAACCCCGCGCCGCGAGAAACTTGGCCACCTCCCCCTTTCCGGAGGCATTCGGGCCAGTCAGCCCGACGATCGACGGAAGGGGGCGCGTGATGGGAGGGTTCAGTTCCCGGAATCGCCGCCGGAAGGAGACTCGTTATCCGACGAAGAGCTGCCGTCGTCGGAGGAATCGGAGTTCCCGGATTCAGCATCGTTCGGCTCGGGATCCGGAGGGGGCGGCGGAGGCGGCGTCGCGGCGGCCGGAGGCGGCGTCTGGGGCGGCGGCGCTGCGGCGGGCGGCGGCGTCTGTGACTGGGTCTGCTGCCCCGACTGGGCCGCCTGGCTTCCCGCGGCCGGCTGGCCGGAGCCGGGCTGCGATGCGGCGTTCGGCTGGCCCGGAGCGACGGGCTGGCCCGGCGGCGTCGCATTCGGCGCGCCCTGCGGGCCAGCACCCTGATTCATCTGCGCGCCCGACGGCAGTCCGTGGTTGTAGGGGTTGTAACCCCGGCGCCCGCGCTGCATCGCGCCAGGGCCGCCCGTCATGCCCGGGCCGCGGCTCGCCTGGCGGCTCATCCCGCCCGGCGGGGTCGACTGCGTCGCCTGCGCCTGCGGCGCGGCATGGTGGGGATCGCCGTCCCCGAGCTCTCCGCCGACCCCCAGAGGCGGGGCCATCTTCTGAGCGCTGTTCAGCGCGATGTGTCCGCCCGTTCCCGGTCCTGCCGGGATTGTCGACTGCGGCTGCGGGACGGTCTGCACCGGCGCCGCCGTGGGCTGCTGCGGGATGATGGCGGTCACCGGGGTCTGCGGGGCCGCCACGGGCGCCGGAGGCGACAGGTTCAGGTCTTCAATCCGGTCGATCTGCACCGTCGGGATGCCGATCCTGCCTCCCCCCTCGATCTCGAGGATGGTGAGCTTGGGCCCTTTCTCCACGGTTTTCACCGTGATCGCCTTGCCGTTGGTGAAGTAGACGACCTGGTCGGCCCGGGCGAAGCCCGGGACCGCGAGCAGGCACGCGGCGGCCAGAATCAGGCTCGAGGTTCGGATCGTGGAACGGTGGCGAAGCGACATGAGTCACACCCTCTGGGAACGTTCCCCCGGACTGTTCGGAACGGGAGGGGGGCGCCGGGAGTGTACCGCGAGACCCCCCCGGGAGCAATCGAAATCCCCCCTCTTCCGCAGGGGGTTACGAAACCGAGACCCGGACCCCCTGCTCCACGTAGGAGCAGGCCAGGATGACGCCTCCGGCCCGCCGGGCGCTCTCCGCCACCGCCTCGCGCCGATTCTCGGGGGTCCAGAGGACGAGGCACCCTCCGCCGCCGGCGCCGCAGACCTTGCCACCCCGGGCCCCGGCCGCGAGCCCGGCCGCGATGATGGCGTCGATGCGCGCGTCGGTCACGGCCGGCGACAGCCTCAGGCGGGCCTGCCATTCGCGCCCCAGCGCCTCCCCGATGGCGTCGTAGTCGGAGGCCTCGATGGCGGCGCGCACCTCGTGCGCCGCATCGCTCGTCGCCTGCAGCGCCGCGCGCACCGAGGCGTCGCCGTCGAGGTGGCGCTTGCAGATGTCCCAGTTCGACAGGCCGCTGTTGCGCGACTGCCCGGTGTCGACGAGCACGGTGCGGCGCTGCATCGCCTGCAGGTCGGCGCGCAGCCGGTCGACGCACGTCCCTTCCACGGTATAGCGCAGCCCCAGGACCCCGCCGCGCAGGGCGGGGTGGTAGTCCTGCTCCCCCGTCGGGATGGCGAGCACCTGGGTCTCGATGCCGCGCACGAGCGCCAACAGGCGATCCGGGTCGAGGCCGCGGTCCGTGAACCGGTCGAGGGCGGCCGCGAGCGCGATGCCGAGCGTGGACGACCCGCCGAGCCCGGAGCCCGCCGGCGCGGCGCAGTCGGTCGTGACCCCGACGCCGTCGGCGTCGCCGAGGAAGTGCCGCGCGAGCCGGACCAGGAACCCGAGGCCCGGAGGCGCTGCGGCGAGCGCGCCGTCGAGATCGAGACCGCGCGGCAGGCGGGCGGAGAGGTTGCGATCGCGCGACACGATGGAGAGCCCCGGCTCGGAGGTGCGCTCGACCACGGCCCGGGCGTGGAGGTCGATCGCCGCGTTCACGGTGAGAGGGTCGCGCGTCAGGAGTGACAAGGGCCAGAGATCGACGGTCCCGCCGGCGAGATCGATGCGCGCGGGAGCGCGGGCTTCGACACGTGACGTCATGGCGCGCGGATCCTACACCGGGCGGCGGGGCCCGCATCCCGTTTGTGGTATCGTCCCGGCCCCGTGACCGCCCGCACGGCCTCCCGCACATCGCCCGCCGCCAGCACCGACGCGGGGGAATCGTCCGCCTGGTCCGGCGTGGCGCGCCTGATCCTGGCGCTCCTCTTCCTGCTCCTGCCGGTCGCCCACTCCGCGAGCCTGTCCGATCCGTTCGAGCTGCCGAAGGAAGTGCTGCTCGCGGGAGCCGCGGTGCTGCTTCTGGTCTGCCTGGCCGCCGCGTCGGCGCGCCGCAATCCAAAGGCGGCGACCTTCCGTGCCCGCCTGCCGATCGCCGTGCCGCTGGCGACCGCGATCGTCGCGGCGGGGCTCGCCACGGCGCGCGCCGCCGCGCAGGGGATCGCCCTTTCCGGGTTCCTGATGCTCGCCTCGCTCCTGGTCGTCGCCGCGGCCGTCCCTCTCGCGGTGCGCCGCGAACGCGACGCACGCCTGCTGCTCGGGGCGGCGATCGCCGGGATGACGCTCGCCGCCGTGGCCAGCCTGGCGCAGATCCTCCGGCCCGGCTTCAACCTCATGCTGGGGCCTTTCTCGATCGTCCCGCCGGCGCCGGCGGGAGGGACCTTCGGCGACCCGGGCCTCCTGGCGCAGGCCCTCCTCCTCGCCCTGCCGCTCGCCGTCGGCGCGGCGGCGCTCTGCGGCGGCGCGCTGCGGCTCGTCGTCGGCGCGGTGATCGGCATCCTCTCCGCGGCGCTCCTGTATGGCGGCAAGCCGGAAGGCTGGCTGGTCGGCGGAGGAGTCGTGGCGCTGCTCCTCGTCGTCCGCGTGGCGCGATCGGCCCTGTCCGGGAATCCGTGGACCGATCTCGTGCCCGACCCGGGAGGCCCGACGGTGCTGACGATCCTCGCGGCGGGAGCGGGGCTGGCGCTCGTCCTGGCGGCGGCGCGGCTCCCCGGCATGGGCACCGGCGGCGCGGCGCCGGCGCCTCTCGAGCACGTCGGATTGCTCGCCCCGACCACCGGCGACGTGGCGGCGGATCGCGCCGCGGGGATGCGCGGCAGCCTGGCCCTGCTCGGAAGGCACCCGCTCGGCGTGGGCCCCGGCGCCTGGCGGCACGCGTTCCTCGAGGTCGCGTGGACGGCCATCCCCTCGTCCCCGTTCTCGCTGTCGCACCAGGCGGTGCACGCGGGTCAGTCGTTCCTCGAAGCGGGGGCGGAGCTGGGAATCGTCGCCTCCCTCGCCCTGGCCGTGCTTCTCGCCGTGGTGCTGGGACGCGCTTTCCGCGCCGCGCTGCGCGATGGCGGCGCCTGGGGATCGATCGGCCTGACGTCCTGCATCGCCATCCTGACCGGCGCGCTCGTCGCCTGCTACGGCTCGCCGTTCCAGGAGGCCTCTCCCGCCACTCTCTTCGCGTTCGCGTGCGGACTCGGGCTCGCCGCCTGGCAGCGGGTCACCGCGGCCTCCGACGCGGAGGAGGCGGGCGCCTCGGGCTTCGCCTCGGGACGCCGTCGCGCGCTGCGTCTCGCCACCGGCCTCGTCGGAGTCGTGGCGCTCGCCGCCGCGGGACTCCTGATCCTCCCCTCCCGCGTCGCCGCCGCGCGTCTCACGCTGCAGGCGCAGGGCCTGCTCGGTGCGGGCGACGCCCGAGGAGCGCTGCAGCTCCTGACGTCTCCGGTCGCCCGCCGCGCCGCCGATCACCTGCCGCACGCCCTGCGCGGCCAGGCGGCGTTGCGGGTCGGCGCCTGGCAGGACGCCTCCGACGCCTTCGCCGACACGCTGAAGCGCTCTCCGTACTTCGTGTCGGCGCACCTCGGCCGCGCCGCGGCCGAGGAGATGCTCGGGCACTACGATCGGTCTGCCGCCGAGATCGACGAGGCGAGCGCGCTGTGGCCCGACAGCTACGACATCCTGATGGCGCGCGGGCGCCTCGACGTGCGGCGCGGCCGCATCGAGCAGGCGATGTCCGACTACCAGGAGGCGGCCAAGGCGGGGCCCAAGATGGGGGATCCGTGGTTCGCCCTGGGAGAGATCCTGCTGCGCCGCGGCGACAACGATCGGGCGATCGAGGCCTTCCACCTGTGCCTCGAGAAGAACCCGCGCTTCCCCCACATCAACCTGAACCTCGCGATCGGCTACGAGAAGCGTGGCATGAACGACATGGCGCTCACCCACCTGCAGCGCGAGGCGGCGCTGGACGACCGCGCCATCGAGCCGCGCCTGCGCATGGCCAACCTGTTCCACGCCGAAGGACGGGACTGTGACGCCAAGGACGCGCTCGGGGTGGCGCGCGATCTCGAGACGGACCCCTCGCGCCGCGCCACGCTCCTCGGCCTCATCGACCAGATGGACGCGAGCTGCCGGCTGGAACAGAAGCGGCGGCGCTGAGGGAACGCTCCGGCGGAGCGAGCGGCGGTCGCCCCGGCGCGGCCGGGGGTTATTCGATCCAGACCTCGATGCGGCTGTCGGGGGCATCCATGTCGAGCAACCGCCCCTGGCCGTTCTTGCGGATCGCCTTGAAGATGTCGTCCAGGTCGACGCCCTTGGCGGCGGCGCTGTCCTTGAGGGCGCTGCGCTCTTCCTTGCCCAGCGAGTCCACGAGGATCTGCGCGAAGGCCACCGGCAGGTTGATGCGCAGGTCGTAGGTCTTCGACGTCTTGTTGTAGATCGTCATCTTGACGAGGGACGGCAGCGGCGGCACCGCCGGGCCCTGGGCCGCGGCCCGCGGCGGCGCCGGGGGCGCGGGCGGCGGGGGCGGGACCTGGCGCGGATCGATCTTGAGCAGCGCGATCAGGATCTCGTTGCGGATCTCGGTGTCGTTCTCGAGATCGCAGGCGCGCTTCAGGATCGGCACCGCCGCGCGCCGCACGGCGGGATCGCCGGCGTCGGCGGCGCGGATCGCGGCGAGAGTCGAAACGTACAGAGACGGGTCGGCGATCCCCTCCCCGAGGGTCGCGGAGCACGCGGGCGAGGCGCGCCGGTTCCCCTCGCAGGTGAGGGTGAACAGCCCGGACCAGGCCTGGTCGACGAGCAGGCGATCCCGTTCGCGCGGGTGCTGCCGGATGAAGCTCCGGAACGCGTCGGCGGCCGCGGCCTCGCGTCCCGGCAGGTGGGCCAGCGCCCGGGCCCGATGGAACTCCGCCTGCGGCGCGAGCGGGCTCGCGGGGTAGCGGCGCAGGAGCGCGTCGCTGCTGCGCAGGACCGTGCTCCAGTCGCCGTCGTACTGCGCGATCTTCGCCTCGCGCAGGAGCGCTTCGTCCGACACCGGTGCCACCCTGGGAGCCGGAGCCGGCGTGGAGACGGCCGGCGGCGTGGGAGCCGCGACCGCCAGCGGCGCGGTCAGGACCACGAGTCCCAGCGGAAGGACCCGGCTCCGGGCGCGCGGGTCAGGCACTCTTGCCTCCCTCTTCCGCCTCGCGGGCCATCAGGTCGATGCGCAGCAGGACCTGCCGCCTCTCGATCGCGTCCTTGAGCGCGCGCAGCTGCGGCGCGTCGGCGCAGTCGTCCATCTCCGCCACGTCGAGCAGCAGGTCCGACAGGGCTCCGAGCACCGCCGAGAGGCGCTGATCCCGGGGATTCTCGAGGGCGCGTCTCTGCACCGCGAGCCGCCGCAGCAGCTCGCGGGAACGGGCCCGCTCGACCGCGACGTCGAAGTGACCATCCTCGCGCCGGCAGCGGGCCGGCGCCTCGAGCAGATCGAGCAGCAGCGCCCGGCCGTCCCGCAGCGAACGCGCCGCCGCGCGGCGCGCCACGCCGGCCTCGAGGTACGCGGTCGTCTCGGCGGGGACCGCGGGGTCTGCGCCCGGCATGGTCTGCGAAATCAGAGGAGGGCCGGCGGGGATCGGGGCGGGAGGAGGCGAAGGCAGCGTGCGCAGCGCCACCACCATGAGGATCGACGCCGCCGCGGCCAGCCCGCCCCACGCCGCGAGCCGGCGCCGCTCCGGGAAAGAGACGCGCCTCCCTCCGCCGCCTTCGGCCGCGCGGGCCCGCGCGACGGTGCGGGCGGCGAAATCGTCCCAGTCCACCTCCGCTTCGCGCGGGAACGCGGCGCCGGAGTCCACGGCCGCGAGGGCGGCGCGCGTCTCCTCCCAGGCGGCGGCGCACCCGGCGCAGGCGCTCAGGTGCGCCTCCAGCTGGACGCGCTGCGCGGTCTCGAGCCCGGAATAGAAATGCAGCGGCAGCAGCGGCAGGAAGACGGCGCAGCCGGTCGCTTCGCTCATGCGACCTCCCCGGCGGAGGCGGCCGCCCGGTTCAGCACGGGCTCTCCTCCGGCAGCGTGGCCCGCTGCATGCGATCGCGCACCGCCGCCGCGGCGCGGTGCAGGGACGACTTCACCGTGCCGAGGGCGCAGCCGCGGGCGCGGGCGATCTCCTGGAGGGACATCTCCTCGAAGTGGCGCAGCACGAAGATCTCCCTCTGGCTCTCGGGGAGGGTGGCCACCGCCTCCTCGACGCGGCGGCGGAACTCCGATCGCTCGTGCCGGCGCAGCGGCGATTCGTCCGGATCGGCCGGCAGGAGCTCGCGCCCCGGACGATGCTCCTGCGCCTCCTCCAGCGAATCGGCCGGCCGGACCCGGCGGCGGCGCAGGACGTCGAGGCAGTGGTTGACGAGGATGCGCGAAGCCCAGGTGAACGGATGCGACTCCGGCCGGTAGTGCGCGCGCGCCAGGTAGATCTTCACCATCGTCTCCTGGACCGCGTCGAGGGAGTCTTCGTGCTGCCGCAGGTAACCCCACGCCAGCCGGTAGAGCCGTCTCTGGTAGCGCTGGACGAACGTCTCAAAGGCCCCCTCCCGACCCTCCCGGACCGCCTCCATCAGGGCGAAATCGTCCGGCTGCACTTCCGTCCTCCCCGCCATGCGTCCAACGCAGAAGAGCGGCCCGGGGTTTACCCCCGGTGCCGCTTCAGCTCCCCTCCCGCCTGTCGTGACACGAAAAGCATTGATCGTTCAGCGGATGGTTCGGCCCGCGCGCCGACCGCCGCCCCGGCCCGTGGCACTCCAGGCACTTCGCCGGCTCGACCACGTCCCGGTGATCGGCGTCGGCCGGGATGAGCGGGCGGCGGTGGGTCAACGTGTAGCCGACCAGGAGCGCCATGAGGAGTCCCGCCGTCGCGACGAACACCGCCACACGCCGGGAGCCTCCCCCCCCTGCCTGCTCGTTCAGCGCCGCTCCACCCGCCGCGCCTGCTGCGGGGTGGTGGTCAGCCGCTCGGTGGCCAGCACCTTCCCCTGGAGATACGCCTCCTCGGCGATCGCCACCACGGCGGCGCGGATGTCGCCGCGCATCCGCCCGGTCGGCCGCAGCTCGAACTTGCGGGCGACCGTGGCGCGCCCTTCGAGCGCCCCTTCGAGGATCAGGTTCTCGGCGGTGATCTCCCCGAGCACGGCGCCGTTCGGCTCGATCACCACCGAAGCGGAGGTGGCAACGTTCCCTTCGATGCGGCCGCGCACGCGGATGCTCTCCTCGGAGACGATGTCGCCGACGAAAGTGAGCCCCTCCTCGAGGATGGTCAGCCCGGGGATCGGATCGGGCGCGAGGAGATCCGGCAGATCGCGAATGGAGCTCATTGGAGATCGCCGGCGTGAGCCACTCGGCCCGGGAACGGCCGGCGGGCGGATTCTAGCACCGGCGCGAGGGCCGGCGGGATTCAGCTCTGGGTGCCCTGCGGCCACTGGTAGAACTGGCCGTTGACGAACAGGATGTCGCAGTCGAACTGCTGGGTCGGGCCTCCGCTCCGGGGGCCGTCGGCACCGTCCTTGCCGGTGCTGATGACGGTGTAGTCGTTCCCCGCCTCGCTGCTGACTTCCCAGCCGTTCATCCAGCCGTCGGTGTCGGGAGGCGCCTTCATGAAGTGCGGGTTGAGATAGGACTTCATCGCCGGCCAGGTGGTCACGCCCATCGGGTAGCGGGCGTTGTCGGTGCCGTAGGCCTCGACCGCCGCACCGATGGTGCGCAGGTCGGCCATGGTCCGCTTCTGCTTTCCCTTGTCCACCGCGTTGAGCAGGTTCACGACCGCGATCGAGGAGATGAGACCGACGATGGCGACGACGATGAGCAGCTCGATGAGCGTGAAGCCCGCCTCGG
>DASYQE010000094.1:0-4390 GCA_036005805.1 Candidatus Polarisedimenticolia bacterium
AGCGTGCGGATGTCGGCGTCGGCCGGCTTGCCGCCGCCGCAGCCGAAGAGCAGGACCGGGATCGCGAGGGCCGGCATGCGTCTGCGCAGGAGATTCACGAGAAGGGGCATGCCGGTCGCACTCTAACCCACGGATCCGGGCCCGTCAATTCGCGGCGCGCGAAGCGCTCGTGTCCTCGACACGACCGGCCGCGCCGCGCCGGAGATCGAAGAGCGTCTTGCAGAAGGTCGAGCCGAGAATGAGCAACCCCGCGGCGATCACCGCCCCGCGCGGCCGCTCGCCGTGCACGAGGAAGGCCCACACCGGGTTGAGCACCGGCTCGAGGAACAGCAGGAGGGACGCGTCGAGCGCCCGCACGCGCGCCAGCCCCGTGGTGAGGAGCGCGTAGGCAAGCCCGATCTGGATGACGCCGAGATAGACGAGGACGAGGAGATCGCGCCCGGCGATGAAGCCGAGCGGCAGCGCCCACGGCAGCGTCAGAAGGCACGCGAAGGCGTTGCCGACCACGACCGCCGACGCGGCGTCGTCGCTTCCGTCCCGCCCCACGCGCCGCAGACCGAGCAGCGTCAGCGCCCAGGTGAGCCCGCTCAGCGCGCCGAGCGTGTTTCCGAGCGCCGGGCGCGGCGCCGTCGCCTGCGCCGGCGCCCCGGCGACGAGGAAGAGCAGCAGACCCGCCACCAGCGGCAGGAGGAACACGACGTCGGATTTCCGCACCGGCTCGCCTAGGAGGCGCGGCGACAGGAGCACGACATAGATGGGCGCGGTGGACTGCAGGAAGATGGCGGCGGCCGACGTGGTGAACTTGGTCCCCAGCACGAAGAAGACGAGCGTCGCCGCGTAGAAAACTCCCAGGCCCAGCACGGCGGGACGCGGCCGCCGCCGGGCGGCCGGCAGCATGAAGAGGAGCGCCGGCACCGCGATCGCCGAACGGATCGAAGCGACCGCGAAGCCGCCCAGCCCGATGCCCTTGATGGCGGCGCCGCCGGTCGAGAAGAGCACCGCCGAGGCGGCGATCTGCAGCCGCGACCCCGCTTCGCTCCGGGCCGGGCGCAAAGGCGACCGCTTTTACCGGACTTTGAGGGAGACGGAGACCCCGTCGCGGACCGGCAGGATCGTGGTGAGGAAGGAGGGATCCTCGTGCAGCAGACGGGTCAGCTCGCGCACACCGCGCGTGTCCGGGTCCTCGTCCGGACCGACCACGCGTCCGAACCAGAGCATGTTGTCGCACACGAACAGGCCCCCGGGACGCAGGCGCGATCGCAGGAACGGGTAGACGCGCGGGTAGTCGCGCTTGTCGATGTCGCAGAAGACGATGTCGTAGGGACCGGGCTGCCGCTCGAGGACGTCCAGGGCGTTGGCGTGCTGCACCGCGATGCGCTCCATCACCCCGGCGCGGGTCAGGAAGTCGCGCGCCAGCGCGCAGTTCTCCTCGCCCCCTTCGCTCATCACGACGCGCCCGCCTTCGGGCAGGGCGGTCGCGAACCACCAGGCGGAGTAACCGAAGCCGGATCCGCATTCGAGGATGTGCTTCGCGCCGATCCCCCGCGCCAGCAGGTGCAGCAGGCGCCCCACCTGGGGACCGACGATCGGGAAGTGGCGCTTGTGCGCCAGCGCCTCCATCTCCTGCACGACCGGCGGGCGCTCCGGCACCAGCCTCTCGAGGTATTCGTCCAGCCGCGGATCGACGATGTTCACGAGGCGGATCGTACCGGATCGTGGCGGCGGCTCACAAGCGTGGCCGTCGCCGTGCGGCAGCCCGGCGCAGGACGGCGTAGTCGCGGTCGAACCACAGGAGCGGCCGGCCGGGCGCCGTCCCCGCCGCCTCGACGCGCCCCACGAAGATGGTGTGATCACCGCCTTTGTGCCGGGCCACGAGGGTGCAGTCCAGCCAGGCGAGCGTCCCCGGGAGAATCGGGGCGCCGGTGATGGCGCTGCCCGCCCGCGCCCGCGGGAGCCGCGCCGCCGCCCGACCCCGCCGGCCCGCGGCGCGATCGGACAGCTCCGCCTGGTCGTCCGCCAGGAGATGCACCCCGAAGGCCCGGGCCCGCATCAGGGCGCGATGGGCGCGCGCCCGGCGCTCGATGCAGACCAGGACGAGCGGCGGGTGCAGCGACAGCGACGCGAACGAGGAGACGGTGATCGGCACGAGCCCGCGCGGCCCGCGCACCGTCACCACGGTGACACCGCTGGCCCAGAGCCTGAGCGTGTCCTTGAAGTGCTGTGCTCCGATCGCCAACGGGCCCCGCGCTCCCCCGGCCGGCCCCAGCCCGGATTCCTCACCGGTGTCCGGCGGCGGCCGCGCCGGGCGGCGAGATTACACTAAGCCGCCGCGCACGGGACCCTCGTCGAACCTCCGCCGCGCGGTCCATCGTGATCCGCGGCGCGCGCATCGAATCGTTCTTCATCGCCGGTCCGGCCGGAAGGCTGGAGGCGTTGCTCAAGCACCCGGGCGAACCCTCGCCCGCCGAGCCTTCGGCCCACCCGGGAACGTCCGGCGCGCCGGGGCCGGTCGCGGTCGTCTGCCACCCGCATCCTCTTTTCGGCGGGACGATGCACAACAAGGTCGTCCACGCCACGGCCGAGGCGCTGGTCCGCCGCGGGCTGCCCACCCTGCGCTTCAATTTCCGCGGCGTCGGCCGCAGCGCCGGACGTCACGACCACGCCCGCGGCGAGCAGGACGACCTGCGCGCCGCCCTCGCGGTGCTCGGGGAACGCTACCCGGCGCGTCCGATCGTCGCGGCCGGCTACTCGTTCGGCTCCTTCGTCGCCCTGGCTGCCGGGTGTTCCGACCCGCGGGTGGCGATGCTGATCGGCATCGCGGCGCCGGCCGGGCTCTTCCCGTTCGGGTTCCTGCGTGCCTGCGACAAACCGATCGTGTTCATCCAGGGAGAGAACGACCGGCTCGCCCCGCTGCCGCTGGTCCTGGCGCTCGCCGCCGGTGTTCCGTCGGGAGCCCGCGTCCTGCCCATCCCCGGAGCGGACCACGCCTTCCACGGCAGGCTGGACGAGCTGGGCCGGAGGGTCGAAGAGACCCTGGGGACCCTTTAGTGGTATGTTCCATTCATCTGCGAGGAGAGACCATGAACACCAAAGGTTTCGCCGCTGTCGCCGCCCTGGTTCTGGCCGCCGCCATCATTCCCGTCCGCGCCCAGGACGACCCCAAGATCGCCAAGGGGAAGGAGCTGTTCACGTCGCAGAAGTGCACGATGTGCCACGCGATCGAAGGGAAGGGGAACAAGGCCCACTCGCTGGACGGTATCGGAGGCAAGCTGAAGCCCGAGGAGATCAAGAAGTGGATCACCGCCCCGAAGGACCAGAAGGCCGACACCAAGATGAAGGCCTACCCGAACCTGCCCGCCGAGGACCTCGACGCGCTGGTCGCCTACCTTTCCAGCCTGAAATAACGGGAGTCGCTACCGCTCCGGCTCGTTCTCCGCGCTTTCGGCCCGGGCGCGCTCTCTCCGTCTGTCTCCTGGCCGCGACCTTCGTTGCCGCGGTGGGAGGCGTGCCGGGGGCTGGAGTCGTGTCGGCGGCGGTGCCCGCGCCGGGCCCGGAGACCGGAGACGCCCCGCTGCTGCTGCACGCGGGACGTCTCGTCGACGGGACCGGCGGCGCGGCCCGGCAGGACGTCGCCGTCCTCGTCCGCAACGGCCGCATCGAGCAGGTGGCCGCCTGGAAAGGCTTCAACGCTCCGGCCGGCGCGCGCACCGTCGATCTGACCTCAGCCACGCTCGTTCCCGGCTTCATCGACTGCCACGTGCACCTCACCATGGAGGTCACGCGCGGCTGGGAGATCGAGCCGGTCAAGGGAACGGCGGCCGACGCCGCGCTCTTCGGCGCGGTCAGCGCCCTCAAGACGCTGCGCGCCGGGTTCACCACGGTGCGCAACCTCGGCGACCGTGACGGCGAGAGCGTGGCGCTGCGCAACGCCCTCGACCGCGGTCTTCTCCCCGGCCCGCGCATCGTGACGGCGCGGCACATGCTGTCGATCACCGGCGGGCACGGCGACTGGAACAACGGCTTCCGTCCCGATCTGACCCTCGCCGGGCTGCGTCCGGAGGAAGCCGGCATCTGCGACTCGCCCGACGCCTGCGTCGCCGCCGTGCGCACGCAGGTGAAATACGGCGCCGACGTCATCAAGATTTCCGCCACCGGTGGGGTGCTCTCCCCCGGCGACGAGATCGGCGCGCGCCAGTTCAGCGACGAGGAGCTCGCCGCCATCGTCGGCGAGGCGCACCGCCTCGGAAGGAAAGTGGCGGCGCACGCCCACGGCACCGCCGGGATCAAGGCGGCGGTGAAGGCCGGCGTCGATTCGATCGAGCACGGCTCGATCCTCGATGACGAGGCGATCCGGCTCATGAAGGAGCACGGAACGTTCCTCGTGCCGACC
>DASYQE010000095.1:0-30197 GCA_036005805.1 Candidatus Polarisedimenticolia bacterium
GCAGTCGTGCCGCTGGCTGCCCAATCCTGCGGCCAGGAGGAGCCGTTCTTCCTCGACGAACCGCCGCCGCCCGGGCCGGGCGTGTTCTACCTCGTCGCGGTCACCACCTCGAGCGGCTACCAGGGCATTGGCAGCGACAGCGCCGGGCACCCGCGGCTCAACGCCCATCCCTGCCCATAAGGTCCGAAAAGGAACCTTCCCTCCGCGCGGTCGTATCGTTTACCATTCCGGCTTCCCGTCGGGACACCCTGAGACTGTGAGGAGGAACTAATGCTGCGCAAGTCCGCCTTGATCTTTTTGACCGTGATGCTCCTGGCTGCGCCGGCCGCGAACCTGTTCGCGGCCGATGCTGCGGCCCCGACCGTGGACTCCCTGATCGCCAAGAATCTCGAGGCCCGCGGCGGGCTCGACAAGATGAAAGCGGTCCAGTCGATGCGGATGACCGGGAAGATGATGATGGGGGGAATGGAAGTGCCCCTGGTCATTGAGATGAAGCGCCCGGCCAACAGCCGGGTCGAGTTCACCTTCCAGGGCATGACCGGCGTGCAGGCGTACGACGGCAAGAGCGGCTGGACGATCGCCCCGGGCGGCGCAAAGGACCCCGAACCGATGAGCGCCGAGGAGCTCAAGGATGCCGAGGAACAGTCGGACATGGACGGCCCGCTCGTGGACTACAAGTCCAAGGGGAACAAGGTCGAGCTGGTCGGGAAGGAGAAGGTCGAGGGCAGTGACGCCTATAAGCTGAAGATCACGCTGAAGAACGGCGACATTCGCTACCTCTACCTCGACGCCGACTCCTCTCTCGAAATCAAGGGAGAGTCGAAGCGCACCGTCCGCGGCAGCGAGGCCGAGATCGAGACGACGATCGGCGACTACAAGGAGGTCGAGGGCCTGCTGATTCCCTTCAACCTCCAGGCGGGCGCCAAGGGGAGCGACCAGAAACAGAACATCGTGATCGAGAAGGTCGAGCTCAATCCGACCATCGACGTGGCCCGCTTCAAGATGCCGGCCGCCGCGAAGGCGGCCGCCGCCGCGGCCGCTCCCGCGACCGGCGACGCGAAGAAGCCCGACCCCAAGAAGCCGCCACAGGAGTAGCACCCATGACGAGCCGGGGGGCGCGGGAGCGGGTGGCTCCCGGTGGGAGCGGGCTGTCCGGGTGGTTGCTCATCGTCATGGCGCTCGCCGGGCTCTCCACGGCGGCGGCGCCGGCGGTCCGCGCCGCGGACGAGATCCCATTCGACGAGGACACGTTCGGCGGGCTGACGGCCCGATCGATCGGACCGGCCGCCATGAGCGGGCGCATCTCCGCCGTGGACGCCGTGATGGGCGACCGGCTGACCATCTACGCCGGCGCCGCCAGCGGCGGTGTCTGGAAGTCGGTGGACGGCGGCCTCGAGTTCAAGCCGATCTTCGACAAGTACAACCCCTCCATCGGCGCCCTCGTCGTCGATCGCAAGGACCCGAAGATCGTCTGGGTCGGCACCGGCGAGACCTGGCTGCGCAACAGCGTGTCGGTCGGCGACGGCGTCTATCGCTCCGGCGACGGCGGCGACAACTGGGAGGCGGTCGGGCTCAAGGACACCGAGCGGATCGCCCGCATCCTCGTCGACCCGAACGACTCGAACACCGTTTTCGTCTGCGCCACCGGCCACGCCTTCGACGCGAACGAAGAGCGCGGCGTCTTCCGCACGAAGGATGCCGGGAAGACCTGGGAGAAAGTCCTCTACGTCGACCGTGACACCGGCTGCGGCGACCTGGCGATGGACCCGAACGACGGGAACATCCTCTACGCCGGCATGTGGCAGTACCGGCGGCTGGCGTACACCTTCACCTCGGGCGGGCGCGGCAGCGGGCTCTACAAGTCCACCGACGGCGGCGCCACCTGGAAGAAGTCGCAGGAGGGACTGCCGAAGGCGGATCTCGGGCGCATCGCGCTCGCGGTCGCCCCGTCGCGGCCGAACATCGTCTTCGCCGTGGTCGAGGCGAAGGACGCCACGGCGCTGTACCGTTCGGACGACACCGGCGTGTCCTGGCAGAAGCTGGCGTCGCCCCGTGCCGTCACCGGCCGGCCGTTCTACTTCGCCCGGCTGGCCGTCGATCCGCTCGACGCCAATCGTCTTTACAAGATGGGGTTCAGCGCCTCCATCAGCGAGGACGGCGGAAAAACCTTCAGCCCGCTGCGCGGCACGTACCACGGCGACACGCACGACATCTGGATCGATCCGCGCCACCCGGACAACATCATGATGGGGACCGACGGCGGGCTGTACCAGTCGTGGGACCGCGGCTTCCACTGGCGCTTCGTCGAGGACCTGCCGGTGGGGCAGTTCTACCACGTGGCGTACGACATGGCCTGGCCGTACAACGTCTACGGCGGGCTGCAGGACAACGCCTCCTGGTACGGGCCGTCGCGCAAGTCGGGCGGGATCCAGGCGCGCGACTGGACGTCGGCTTTGTTCTGCGACGGCTTCTGGGCGGTGCCCGACGCCAAAGACGACGACTTCTGGTATGCCGAGTGCCAGGGTGGCTGGGCGTTCCAGATCCGCAAGTCGACGGGAGAAATCCGCGACATCAAGCCGAGCCCGAAGTCGGGGGAGGCGAAGTACCGCTTCAACTGGAACACGCCGATCCATTCCAGCCGGGCCGAACCCGGAGTGCTGTTCACCGGCTCGCAGTTCCTCTTCCGGTCAAAGGACATGGGCGCTTCGTGGGAGCGGCTGTCGCCGGACCTGACGACGAACGATCCGGCGCGGCTGAAGCAGGACGAGTCGGGCGGACTCACTCCCGACGACTCGACGGCCGAGAACCACTGCACCATCTTCGCCATCGCCACGTCGCCGAAGAGCAAGGAGCTCATCTACGTCGGCACCGACGACGGGAATCTCCAGGTGACGCGCGACGGCGGCAAGACCTGGACGAACGTCGCCGCGGGCATCCCCGGCCTGCCGAAGAAGACCTGGGTGTCGTCGATCGAGGCCTCGAGCTTCGACGAAGGCACCGCCTACGCTACCTTCGACGGGCACATGACCGGCGACATGAAAACCTACGTCTACCGGACGAAGGACTACGGGAAGACCTGGCAGGCGCTCGCCGGTAAAGGCATGCGTGGCTACGCTCACATCGTGCGGGAGGACCCGGTGAACCAGTCGCTCCTGTTCGCCGGCACCGAGCTGGGGCTCTGGCTCAGCCTCGACGGCGGGGGCCACTGGGCCCAGTTCAAGTCCGGCCTGCCGGACGTGATGTCGGTGCGTGACATCGCCATCCATCCGCGCGAGCACGACCTCATCCTGGCGACGCACGGTCGCAGCCTCTACATCGTGGACGACATCACGCCGCTGCGCGCCCTGACCCCCCAGGTGCTCGCGTCCGACGTGGCGTTCCTGCCGACGCGGCCGTCGGTGATGCCGCTGGCTTCCACCGACTTCAACATGTTCGGCGACGGCGAGTTCAGAGGCGACGTGCCGCAGGAGGCCGCCTCGATCGTCTACTACCTCAGGAAGCGGCACATCGTCGGCGATCTGAAGCTGGAGATCTCCGACGCCTCGGGCAACGTCATCACGACGCTGCCGGGCGGCAAGCGCAAGGGACTCAACCGGGTGGCGTGGCCGATGCGGCTGCCGCCGCCGAAGTTCCCGCCGGCGACGCAGATCGTGCCGTTCGCCCTCTCCGGTCCGCGTGTTCCTGCCGGGACCTACAACGTCAAGATGATCAAGGGGAAGGACACCTACACCACCCAGGTCAACCTGGTGCACGACCCGCGCAGCAAGTACTCCGACGAGGACCGCAAGGCGCAGGAGGAGATGGGCCTGAAGCTCTACGGGTTGCTGGCGCAGATGACGCGCGTCGTCGATTCGATCACCGAGGTGCGCGACCAGGCCGGGGCCCGCGCGGCGGGCCTGCCGGCGAACGACGCCCTGCGCAAGCGCCTCGAGACCCTCCAGGCGGGGATGGAGGAGCAGCGCAAGGCGCTCGTCTCCGTCAAGGAAGGCGAGGTCGTCAGCGGCGAGGAGAAGCTGCGCGAGGAGCTCGGCGGGCTCTACGGCGCGGTCATCCTCTTCGAGGGCCGGCCGACCGCGTCCCAGGTCACGCGCATGGAAACGCTCGGGAAGGATCTCGAAGCGGCCCGCGCGAAGTACGAGGCGGCGGTGGCGAAGGATGTCCCGCCCCTCAACCAGCAGCTTGCGTCGAAGAAGCTCGAGCCCATCACACCTCTGACCGAACAGGCCTGGAAGGCCCGCCAGAGGAGCTGAGCCGCGCCGGGGCGCGAGCGGGTTCGCGCCGCCCGCAAGGGTCCCGAGCCCGTCGCGCCAACCGCTCGATCGGGCGGGCTCCTATAATCCCGTTTCCATGGCGTCCCGCTTCCGGTTCGAGGAGTTCACGGTCTCGCCCGCGGAGCGGATCGTGAAGCGCGGCGGGGTCGAGGTCGCGCTCATCCCGCGCTACTTCGATCTGCTGGTGCTGCTTCTCGAGGAGCGGCACCGGGCGGTCACGCGCGACGAGATCCTCGAGAGCGTCTGGAGCGACGTCGTGGTCTCGGACGGCGCGCTCAGCCAGGCCATCCGCACGCTGCGCCGCGCCCTCGGCGACGCGGCGCGCGAGCCGATCTTCATCCGCACCGTGTCGCGACACGGTTACCGCTTCGTCCACCCTGGTGTCATCGTCGAGAACGACGCCGCGCCGCCGGGCGCCCACGTCGACTTGCACGCGCCGATCGTGCCCGTCGCTCCGATCGCCGCCACGAGCGCCGCGCCGGGCCCGATCGCACCCGGACCTGCGGCGGACGATCCGTTCGAGCCGGTGATGGAACGGTTGCTCGACGGGGACAGCGAGGGGCGTCTCGAGGCGGCGGAGACGCTGCACGCGCTCGGGACCGACGAGGCGCTCCGGCGGATCGAGCGCCGGGCGGAGGCGGCCCCGCCCGGCGAGATCGCCCGGGCGCGCGCCCTGATGCGCGAAGCGCGCTGGGCTTTTCCGGGTGCTGGCGAAGTGCCGCTGCTCGGTCGGCCCGGGTGGGCGAAGGCGGTGCTGTTCCTCGTCGGCTTCCGTCTGCGGCGCGGGGCACGACTCGCCGGACGAAGGCTCGGCTCGGCCGTGCTCGGCGGAGCCGTCGCCGGCGGGATCGCCGGTGTTCTGGGCGGCTGCGTCCTCCGCCTCGGCACCTCCCCGGGAGCCGCGCCGGAGCTGGCGCTGATGCTCGGGGGAGCCGGGGTCCTGATCGGCGGTCTCGGTGCGATGGGGGTCGGGGCCGGACTCGCGTTCGCGGAGGCGATTGCCCGGTCCCTGCGGGGGCCGGCCCTGATCCTGTGCGGGGGACTCGGCGGCGGCATCCTGGGAGGGGTGCTGCACGTGCTCGCGCGCAGCCTCCTGACCCAGCTGTTCGGCCAGGACGTCCCGAGGCTCGCGGGCGGTCCGGAGGGGCTGGCGATCGGCGCGGCCGCCGGGCTCGGATACGCGCTGGCCACCCCCCGTCCCTTCGGCGGGGGCATGGCGACCCCGCGCGGCGCCCGTCGCTTCGCGGTCGCGCTCGCGACCGGGGTGTGCTGCGCCCTGGCCGGCGTTCTCGTCATCCGGGCGGGCGGGAACCTCATCGGGACCAGCCTCAATCTGCTGGCCGATGCCTACCGGGGCTCCCAGGTCGGTCTGACCCCGATGGCGCGCCTGCTCGGGGAGGCGGAAGCCGGCCCGCTGACCCGGGGTCTTTCGGCCGGCCTCGAGGGGCTCTTCTTCGGCTCCGGACTCGCCTTCGGTCTGACCCGCCGTCCCCGCTAGCCACCAGCGCCGCCCCCGGCGAGCGTCCCGCCTCCGGGGACGATCCGCCTCGCTCACCCCCTGCTCACCGACTGCTCACCGGGGGCTCAGGTCTTTTTCCCGTGCGTGCGGCACCTTCGGCATCGAGTCCGTCGCCCCATGCCGGGGCGGCGGCCTTGCGAGGTGAAACGACTCCATGACCGTCCAGCGCCTGATCGCCATCGGCCTCATCATCGTCGGCACCGGAATCGCCTGGTTCATCCTGGGCGGCTCGGTGGCCATCCGCACGGGAGCTTCGGACCAGAGGCTGGCCCGCGAAGTCGAACAGATCTGGGGCGGGACGCACCGACAGGTGGCGCCGTCAGCCTGGTACGAACGGTCGCGGGTCATGACCGAAGCGGCCGATCCGGCCAGGCCCGAGGCCGGGACGGTGTCGAAGACGGTCGTCGACCGTCTGCCGATCCCGATCGTGTCGAGCCGCATCGACGCCGCCCTCGATCTCGACCAGCGCCGCAAGGGGCTGCTCTGGTACGACACGTACGGCATCACGTTTTCCGGCCGGTACCTGCTGCGCAACACGTCGCCTTCGGAGGAGAACGTGTCGGTGCGCTTCGACTTCCCGAGCCGCGACGCGCTGTACGACGCGTTCGTCCTGAAGCTGGATGGCCACGACGTCGAGATGACCGACCCGGAGCGCGGCCTGACCGCGCACGTCGCCCTCCCTCCCGGCGGCGAGGTGCCGCTCGAGGTGTCGTACAAGTCGCGGGGCCTGGGCACCTGGACCTACGCCTTCGCGAAGGACGGGGTGGCGCAGGTGCACGACTTCGAGGCGCGCCTGACGACCGACTGCGACGGGATCGATTTCCCCGCCGGCAGCATCAGCCCGTCCCAGAAGTCGCGGGAAAAGGAAGGATGGTTCCTCGACTGGAAGTTCGACAACCTCGTCACCGGGCAGCACATCGGGATCGACCTCCCGAACCGGCTCAACCCGGGGCCGGTGGCCTCGCGCATCATCTTCTTCGCGCCGGTGTCGCTGCTGTTCTTCGTGACCGTCCTCATGGTCCTCGGGATCCTCAGCGGCGAGAGCCTCCACCCGATGCACTACTTCTTCCTGTCGGCAGGGTTCTTTGCGTTCCATCTGTTGCTCGCGTATCTGGTCGATCACCTCGACATCCACGTGTCGTTCCTGATCTCGGCCGCCGTGAGCGTTCTGCTGGTCGTGACCTACCTCGCCAAGGTGGCAGGGATGAAGTTCGCCGTGTGGCGCGCCGGCGTCGCGCAGCTCGTCTTCCTCGTTCTTTTCTCCTACGCCTTCTTCTTCGAGGGTTATGCGGGGCTCACCGTCACGGTCGGCTCGGTCCTGACCTTGTTCGTCCTGATGCAGGCGACGGCGCGGGTGGACTGGAACCAGGTGTTCAAGCCGTCGGGCGACGGCCGAAGGGATCCGGTCGGCGGTCTCGTGAACGGCTGACGGTCGGGCCTGGGGACATTCCGGCGGGACACCCTCGCACCGCCGGTTTCCGGGCCGGGGAGGGACCGGCACATGGGGTGCCGGCCGGCTGCTGTCATCCTTCCCGGCCCGGCTTTCGTATAATCCCCCTCGTCCACACAGCCTTTCGGAATCCGCCCCGCCGCAGGGGTCTTGAGGAGATCCGCGATGCGCGCACGCCGTGCCTCGATACTGGGCCGCCTGGCCCCCGCCGTTTCGCTCGTCCTCGCCGTCGCCCTCGCGGGCGCCGGCGTCCTGCCCGTCCGGGCCGACGCGAAGCTGACCTACCCGGACACCAAGCGGGTGGATCAGGTGGACGACTACCACGGCACCAAGGTGCCCGACCCGTACCGCTGGCTCGAGCAGGACGCGCGCACCTCCACCGATGTCGCGAACTGGGTCACCGCCGAGAACAAGGTCACGCAGGGTTGGCTGGCGCAGGTGCCGCAGCGCGAGCCGATCAAGAAGCGCCTGACGACGCTGTGGAACTACGAGCGCTTCTCGGCGCCCTTCCAGGACGGCGGCCACTGGTTCTTCACCCAGAACACCGGGCTGCAGAACCAGTCGGTGCTCTTCATGACCGACTCGCTCGGGGCCACGCCGACGATGGTGCTCGACCCGAACACCTGGTCCACCGACGGCACCATCGCGCTGGGAGGCCTCGCGGCTTCGGACGATGGAAAATACCTGGCCTATTCGCGCTCGGTCGCCGGCTCCGACTGGAGCGAGTGGCGCGTGCGCGACCTTTCGTCCGGGAAAGACCTCGAGGATCTCGTCCAGTGGACGAAGTTCACCAACGCCTCGTGGACGAAGGACGGCAAGGGCTTCTTCTACAGCCGCTACGACGCCCCGGCGAAGGGTGAGACCTACCAGGCGACCAACCGCAACCAGAAGCTCTTCTACCACCGGCTCGGTGCGAAGCAGTCCGACGACACCCTCGTCTACCAGCGCCCCGACCAGCCCGACTGGGACTTCGGCGGCCAGGTGAGCGAGGACGGTCGCTGGCTGGTCATCGCGATCCGCAAGGGGACCGATCCGAAGAACATGCTCCTGTACCGTGACCTGAACGAGCCGTACGGGTCGCCGGTCGAGCTGATCTCGAAGTTCGACAACGAGTACGACTTTCTCGGCAACGACGGGACCGTCTTCTACTTCCAGACCGATCTCGACGCCCCGAAGGGGAAGATCATCGCCATCGACGTCACGAAGCCGGCGAAGGAGAGCTGGCGCACCGTCGTCCCCGAGGCCCAGGAGGCGATGCAGGGGGTGGACTTCGTGGGCGACTCGCTCATGGTCGCCTACCTGAAGGACGCGACCTCGCTCATCCGCCAGTACAAGACCGACGGCACGGCGGTGCGCGAGGTCTCTCTCCCCGGGATCGGCAGCGCTTTCGGCTTCAACGGCAAGCGCTCCTCGACCGAGGTGGCCTACTCGTACGCCTCGTTCAACCAGCCGCCGACGGTCTACCGCTACGACCTCAAGGGCGGCGCGAGCACGCTGTGGAAGCAGCCCAAGGTGGCGTTCAAGCCCGAGGATTTCGTCGTCAAGCAGGTCTTCTACGAGAGCAAGGACAAGACCCGCGTGCCGATGTTCATCGTCCACAAGAAGGACCTGAAGATCGACGGCAACCGCCCGACGCTGCTCTACGGTTACGGCGGCTTCAAGATCTCCATGACCCCGACCTTCTCGCCGGCGCGCATCGCCTGGCTGGAGATGGGGGGCGTCTGGGCGATGCCGAACCTGCGCGGTGGCGGCGAGTACGGCGAGGAGTGGCATCACGCCGGCACCAGGACCCAGAAGCAGAACGTCTTCGACGACTTCATCGCCGCCGCCGAGTGGCTGGTGAAGAACGGCTACACCAAGCCGGCGCGCCTGGCGATCTCCGGCGGGAGCAACGGCGGCCTGCTGGTCGGCGCCGCCGAGACCCAGCGTCCCGACCTGTTCGGCGCGGCGCTACCGGCCGTCGGCGTGATGGACATGCTCCGCTTCGACCAGTTCACCGCCGGCCGCTACTGGGTGGACGACTACGGGTCCTCCTCCGACCCGGCGGTCTTCCCGGCGCTGCTCGCCTACTCGCCGTACCACAACATCAAGCCGGGCACGAAGTATCCGCCGACCATGGTGACCACGGCCGACACCGACGACCGGGTCATCCCGATGCACTCGTTCAAGTACGCCGCCGCGATGCAGAAGGCGCAGGCGGGGGACGCCCCGATCCTGATCCGCATCGAGACCTCGGCCGGGCACGGCGGCGGCAAGCCGACCAGCAAGCAGATCGAGGAGACCACCGACCAGTACGCCTTCCTGGTGCGCTCGCTCGGCATGGAGAAGGACGCGAAGCCGCCGAAGGCGGGACGCGACGGGGTCTAGTCCCGCTTTCGGATGAGGTGAAACGGGCCCGGCCAGCTCCCCGACGGGAGACGGCCGGGCCCGCTGTCTTGGGAGCGGTTACCGGCGGCCGGGGCCCGAGGGGCGCTGCATCGCGTCGAGCGTCGCCGCGCGCAGCAGGGTGACAATCGCCTCGACGCTCGGATCGCCCGAGGGGATCTCGATGCTGTGCGTCGTGCTGTCACCCAGGAGGACGACCAACCGCGCGCGGCCGCGCGCGAAGGTCGCATCGCCATGGGTCCAGTGCTCCGCGCCGGCCTCGAACAGTGCCTTGCGCAGTGCGCGAACCTCCTCGGACGAGAGCGTGCGCACGAGGGTGCGACGCTTCTGCGCGACGAGCCAGGCCTCGCCGTCCGATTCGATGGTGCGGGTCGTGCCGTCCTCCTCGACCAGGCGGACGAGGACGAACGAAACGGCGTCGGGTTCCGCGGCCGGGTCGATCGGAGGCACCGGCCGGGTGTTCGTCCGGTCGCGGTCGGATGGAGCGCGGTCGGCGCGATCGCGCCCGGTCCGCGGGGACGGGGGCGGCGTGGCATTCGCCGGCGGAGATGACGCCGCCTGACGGCGCGCTTCTTCCTTCATCTTGTCGATGACGCTGCCGGCGGCAGGCGCCCCGGGAGGCGCGCCGCCCGCGTTGCGGCCCAGGACCTTGGCCTGGGGCAGACCCGTGACCATCACCCTCATCGCGGCTTCCTGCGGTCTGCCGGCGTTGATGGGATCCATGCCGGCCGGCAGCTCGACCGGCACGTCGACCGAGCGCGCCACGCCGCCGTGGTTGGAGACGACCTGGTCGACGGCGACGAGCGAGGTATACGAGGTCATCAGCCGGAAGCGGAGCGCCAGGTCGGTGACGGCGGCGATGGCGTCCGGACCCAGCCGTCCGTAGGATTCGCGCGTCAGACGATCGATGCGCGACCGGGCCCACAGTCGCGCGAGCGCCTCGTGATCCTCGGCGTATGCGGGGAGGGCCACCGTTCGGCGCAGTGTCAGGCGGCGTCCGCCCTGTTGCACTCCCTCGAGCACGAGAGCGCCGGCGCCGGGACGTCGGTAGCGGCCATGGATCACCAGCGGCTGACCGGCGAAGAGATCCGGCGGCAGCGCCGGCTCGAGATCGTCCACGTCGATCCCTTCCCAGGACAGGCGCAGGTCGGTCAGGACCGGGGTGCTGATGCGCTTCACGAAGCGCGTCACCAGCTGCTCCGGGTCTTCGCCTCGCGCCAGGAAGGAGGCGGTGCCGCGTCCCTCCTGCGCCAGGTTCTCGAGGAGGTAGCGATTCACCGACGACCCGATGCCGAAGGCGAAGAGTCGGGCCGGGCCGAGCACCCGGCGCACTTCGGCAAGGATCTCGCCCTCGTTGCCGATGTAGCCGTCGGTCAGGAGCGACACGAGGCGCAGCCTCTCCCGGTCGGCCGGGCGATCGAGCGCCGCCCGGATGCCCGAGAGCATCTCGGTCCCCCCTTCGCCGTGCAGGGTGTCGAGAAACTCGAGCGCGCGTTTGACGTTCGCCGGTGTCACCGGAACCGGATCGGGCCACAGGCCGGAGGCCTGGTCGGAGAACCGGAGGATCTGCAGGGTGTCGGAGGCTCGCGCGGCGCGCAGCGAGCGGCGCACGACCTCCTTGGCGGCCTCGATCGGCTCGCCGGTCATCGAGCCGGAGCAGTCGAGGACGAAGGTCAGCTCGCGCGGAGTCGCCTGCGCCTCCGACTCGGACGCCACCGGAGGCATCAGGAAGAGGGTGAAGATGCCCGCCCCGTCGGCGTCGCGCGCCGGGGACGCGCCGTCCTGCGCCTTCTCGTCTTCGCCACCCGCGCGCGCGGAACGGCCGCCGCGCCACGCCAGCACGCCGAACTCCGCGTCCCGGCCGCCGAGACGGAACCGGACCACCACATCGCGGTCGAGCCGGGTCTCCTCCGAAGCGATCCTCGCGCTCGCGCGACCGAAGCCGGTGTCCTGGATCGTCATCGTGTGGCTCGGAGACTCGAGGTCGTGAATCGGCATCCCCTCGTCCAGATCCAGAGCGAAGGTCAGGCGGTGTCCGGTCCCGAGCGTGACGGGCGGGGTGATGCGGCCCGGATCCCCCTGACGCGCCGGCACGAAGCGCGGGCCGACCACCGTCGGCAGGATGTACTCGCACGTCCCGTCGTCGCAGCGCAGCTCGTGGTCGAATTCGATGCTGATGTCGATGCGCTCGCCGGGCATGATGTTGGCGACCTGCTGCGCGAAGACGTTCTGCCGCTCCTGGTCGAGCAGGGCCGCGACCTGCCCGGCGCGGCGTGCCTGCTCGTAGACCGCCCGCGCCTCCTCGCGCCGGCGCATCTCCGCTTCGATGCGCCGCGAGCCGATCGTCAGAGTCAGTCCCGTGACTGCGGCGTTGTCCGGCAGGGGAAAGATGTAGGTGGCGTCCAGGGGCGCGAGATTGGGATTGGTCCATTCCTGGCGGAGCACGGTATGAGCCACCGGTCCCGTCACCACGGCCTGCGCGTCGGTGTGGGCGAGCAGGAACGGGTGCACGACGTCCTCATCGCGGCAGTCGTTCGTGGCGCACGGGTTCTCCGGCGCGGTTCCCGTGACCGACCAGGCTCCGGAGCCGCGCGCGGTCGAGGCGGTTGCGGGGGCGGGGACCGATCTGGGGGCGGCCCCGGCGAAGAGCACCGCGACGAGGGAGGCGAGGAACGGGGGAATGCGACGAAGGGTGGGGGCCGGAGCGTCGGACGACGTCATGGGGGTACCTCCTGCCCCGGTTGGACCCGGGAGCGCCCGGGAAGTTCCGGCGGATGTCTTTTTCGTGCCCGTGGGAACTTCGAGGCTCGGCGGCGGTCGAACCGCACGAGGACCGGAATGTCCGTTGGACGCGTACTTCATGAGCTTTCGTGTCATTCTTGAGGCCATGCCCCGCATGAGCCGTGCGCGGGCGGGCGATATCGTTGCCCCCGCCGCCCCGCTTCCCGACGTGGAAGCGGCGCTGGTCCTGCGCGCGCAGCAGGGGGACGAGAGCGCCTTCGCGCTCCTGATGGATCGGAACCTCGATCGGATCTGGGCCCTGGTCTGGCGCGTCATGCGGCACCGCGAGGACACCGAGGACGTCGTGCAGGACGCCTTTCTCGCCGCCTGGCGCTCCCTGCCGGGCTTTCGCGGTGACGCGCGCTTCTCCACCTGGCTGCAGACGATCGCCGTGAGCCGCGCGCTGAATTACCGGGCGCGCGGGGCCGAGCGGGTGCGCCGGGCCTCGGCATCGTTCGCCGCGGCGGGAGATCCGGCGTTCGAGGCGGCCCGCGCGGTGAGCGGGGGGGCGCTGGCGGCTGCCGGGTCGGCGTCGCCGCGGGAGCCGGCCGACGACAGGCCGGGAGCCTCCCCGATGCGCCTGCTCGAATCGAGGGAGCTGCGGCAACGGCTCGCCGCATGCCTCGAGAAGCTCCCAACCGAATGGCGGGCCATCCTGGCGCTGCGGGAAGGGGAGGCCTCCCTGTCCTACGAGCAGATCGCGACGACGCTCGGGCTCGCGCTCGGGACGGTGCGTTCCCGGCTGGCCCGGGCGCGCCTGTCGCTGCGGGACTGCGTGGAGGGGGAGTCGTGAAACCGGGAGGACGTGCGGACCATCCAGTCGAGCTGCTGTCGGCGTCGATCGATCGCGAGCTGAGGCCGGCCGAGTCGGCCGCGCTGGAGACGCACCTCGAAGCGTGCGCCGAGTGCCGCGGACTGCTCGGCGATTTTCGGAGGCTCGACGAGGCGATCACCTCCGAGCCGGTTCCTCCCGTCCCGGCCGGGCTCGAGGAGCGGATCCTTTTGGAGCTGCCGTCGCGGCGGTCGCCGGCTCCCCCGCGACGTTTCTGGCGGCAGGCGATGCCACTGGCCGCGGCCGCCAGTCTCGTCATGGCGGTCCTGCTCTGGTACGAGCGGCCCGACCGACTGCCAATGCTGTTGGAGTCGTCTCCCGCCACCGCGACCGACGCAGTGGCGCCCGCCGCGCCAAAGGCCGGCCTGCCCGAGGCGCGAAGCGATGCCCCGGCGGCTTCGTCGCGGTCGATGGATGCCGGCGCGAATGCGAACGAGATGAAGAAGTCGGATGAGATGCGAATCGTGACGAACGTGCCGGGCCCCCCGGGAGCGACCGCTCCAGCGCCTCCGCCCGCTCTTCAGAAGGGGTTTGCGGCACGCCGGCAGGCCGAGCCTCATGCCGAATCAGCGCCTCCGGCTCAGGACCAGTGGAAAGTCGAGCCGGGGCCCGCGCCGGCCGCGAGCGCTCCGCAGGGAGCGGGCCGCGCGAACGAGGAGCAGGAAGCGATGCGCCTGGCGGCGCAACTGGAGGCCGCTCGCGTCCCGCAGGAAGCGGCTCGTGCTGTGGCGCCCGCCGCGGCTGCGCCTGCGGCGCCGGCCCCGGCGTCGGCGGCTGCCGAAATCGAGATGGCCGGGAAACAGGAGGACCGGCTCGAAACGGACAAGACGGCGCTCACCCTCACTCTCCTGCCGCTGTGCGCAGGGTCTCCCGCCCCGATCCTGCGGCGCGGGGAACCGGGCCGCGCTGCGGCCGCGGCGGCGCGACCGGCCTCTCTGCCCTTCGCCCTGCTGGCGTCCCCCTATGCGGTCCGCCTCGAGCCGGATCACCGACTGCACATGGAGCGGGGGGATTACGCCTGCACGGTGGTCATCGATGACCCGGATGGCCGGACCATCGCCGCGGCGCTCGACGAGAGCATGCGCCGCTCCGCCGTGAGTCCGGTGACGGCGGAACAGCCGGCGGCGGCCTGCCTCGTCGAGGCGACTCCGGCGGCGCACCAGGCGGTGGTCCGCCTCATCCAGGAACGCTACCGCGGCGCCATCGAGAAGACCTGCGGCGCCCTCCCCAACTGAACCCTTACGCCGCCGCCCCCGCCTCGGCCTCCGCGACCGCGCGGCCGAGCTCGGTCTCCCGCTCCGCCACGTGGCGGCGCGCCACCAGCATGTAAATCGACGGCACCACGAACAGCGTGAAGGCGGTGCCGATGATCATCCCCGACACCAGCATGATGCCGATGCTGTTGCGGGCGCCCGCGCCCGGGCCCTTCGCGAAGACCAGCGGCATGTGGCCGACGACGGTGGCCGCGGTGGTCATCAGGATGGGCCGCAGCCGAGTGCCGGCCGCCTCGATGACCGCGTGCAGCTTGTCGCGCCCCTGCTCCTGCAGGTGATTGGCGAACTCGACGATCAGGATGCCGTTCTTCGACACCAGGCCCACGAGCGTGATGAGACCGACCTGGCTGTAGATGTTCAGGGTCGTGAAGCCGAGGAACGAGAAGGTGAGCGCCCCGGCGATCGCCAGCGGCACCGATCCGATCAGGATGATGAACGGGTCGCGGAACGACTCGAACTGCGCCGCCAGCACCAGGTAGATCAGGATGGCCGACAGCGCGAACAGGCCGAAGAACTTCCCTCCTTCCGTGCGCAGCTGCCGCGACTCCCCGGCATAGTCGTAGCCGAACCCCTGCGGCAGGATCGCCTTCGACTCGTCCTCGAGGAACTTGAGCGCGGTGTCGAGCGCCGTCATCGGCAGGCCCTGGATGGTGACCGAGTTGAGCTGCTGGAACCGCTTCAGCTCGCGCGGCTCGGTGGTCGTTCTGAGCGTCGCGAAGGTCGACAGCGACACGAGCTTCCCGTCCTTGGCGGTCACGTACATGTCGGCGAGCTGATCCGGTTGCAGGCGCGAGGCGCGCTCGATCTGGGGGATCACCTTGTACGAGCGCCCCTGGATGCTGAAGCGGTTGATGTAGTTGCCGCCGAGCAGCGTCGACAGGTCGCTGCCGGTCTGGCTCAGGTCCACCCCGAGCGAGCGGACCATGTCGCGGTCGAAGACCACCTCGGTCTGCGGCTGGTCGAACTTCACGTCGACGTCGACGAACATGAACTTGCCGCTGGCGAGGGCCTTCTGCACCAGCTGCCCGGCGAACTCCGCGACCCGGGCCGGCTCCTGGGTCGAGGAGACGACGAACTCGACCGGGAAACTGCCTCCCCCCGGCAGCGACGGCGGCACCAGCGGGATGATGCGCACGCCCGGAACCTTCCCCAGCTTTTGCGACGCCTCCATCTGAAGCTGCGTGGTGTTCCTCGTCCGCTCGTCCCACGGCTTGACCACCATCCCGCCGAAGCCGCCGGTGGCGTTGGTGATCTCGAAGGTGTTCTTCGTCTCGGGGAAGGACCTGTAGACCTGGTAAGCCTGGTCGGCGAAGAGCTTCGTCTGGTCGAGCGTGTTGTTGGCGGACGCCTGCACGACTCCGAACACCACCCCCTGGTCCTCCGTCGGCGCCAGCTCCTTCTGCGAGAACAGGTAGAACGGCGGGATGAGCGCCACGACGATCACCCACAGCGTCAGCACCACCGGCCGGTTCGCCAGCGTTCCGGACAGCCAGGTCGTGTAGAAGCGCTGCAGCCGCTCGAACCCGCGGTTGATGCGCCCCGCGAGCCCCCGCTCGGCGGCTCCCGGCGTCAGGAGGCGCGAGCCCATCATCGGCGAGAGGGTCAGCGCGACGATGCCGGAGATGAGCACCGCTCCCGCCAGCGTGAAGGCGAACTCGCGGAACAGGGCTCCGGTCAGGCCCCCCTGGATGCCGATCGGCGCGTAGACGGCGACCAGCGTGACCGTCATGGCGATGATCGGGCCGAGCAGCTCGCGGGCCGCGGCGACCGCCGCCTGGATCGGCGGCTTGCCGAGCGCAATGTGACGCTCGACGTTCTCCACCATGACGATGGCGTCGTCGACGACGAGGCCGACCGACAGGACGATGGCCAGAAGCGTCAGCAGGTTGATGGTCGAGCCGGCCGCCAGCATCAGGAAGACCGCGCCGACGAGGGAGATGGGGATCGCCAGGACCGGGATGAGCACGGCGCGCAACGACCCGAGGAAGAGGAAGATGACGACGATGACGATGAGCAGCGTCTCGGAGAGGGTCTTGAGCACCTCGTCGATGGCGTTGCTGATGTAGAGCGTCGAGTCGTAAGGAACCGCGACCGTCATGCCGGCGGGAAGCTGCGCCTCGATGTCCGGAAGCGCCGCCCGGATCCTCGTGACGACATCGAGGGAGTTGGCGGTCGGCAGGACCCAGATGCCCATGAAGGTGGCGGTCTGGCCGTTGAAGCGCACCTGGTCGTCGTAGTTCTCGGCGCCGAGCTGCACGTCGGCGATGTCTCCGAGGCGGACCACCGACCCCTTGCTCTCCTTGACCACCATCTGCCGGAAGTCGTCGACCGTGCGCAGGTCGGTGTTGGCGACGAGGTTCACCGACACCATGGAGCCCTTGGTGCGCCCCAGCGCGGAGAGGTAGTTGTTCTTGGCGAGCGTGTCCCGCACGTCGGACGCGGACAGGCCGAGGGCCGCCATGCGGTCCGACTTCAGCCAGATCCGCATGGCGAAGTTGCGGTTCCCGAGGATGTCGGCCCGCTGCACGCCGCTGATGGCGGAGATCTTCGGCTGCACCGCCCGGGTCAGGTAGTCGGTGATCTGGTTCGCCGCGAGGTTTTCCGAGGAGAAGCCGATGTACATCGCCGCGAATTGCGTGTCGGCGGTCTGCACCTCGATGACCGGCGCCTCCGCCTCGGGGGGGAGCTGGTTGCGCACCTGCGCGACCTTCGCCTGGATCTGCGTCAGGGCGGCGTTGGTGTCGTAGTTCAGCTTGAGGTGGACCGTGATGGTGCTGATCCCCTGGGCGCTCGACGACTCCATGTAGTCGATGCCGTCGGCCGAGGCGATGACGCGCTCGAGCGGCGTGGTGATGAAGCCGCGCACGAGGTCGGCGTTGGCGCCGACGTAGACCGTCGCGACGCTGATGGTCGCGATGTCGCTCCGGGGGTACTGGCGGACGGTCAGCGAGCGGATCGACTGCAGCCCGGCGATGAGGATCACCAGGTTGACGACGATCGCCAGGACCGGACGGCGGATGAAGAGATCGGTGAAGCGCATCACGACTCCTCGGGCTTCGGGTTGGCGCTGTTCGACGGCTGGACGTCGTTGTTGACGAGGACCGCGGCGCCGTTCCGGAGCTTGAAGACGCCGGAGGTGACGACCTCCTCGCCGGGTTTCACGCCGTCGAGGACCCCCACCTGGTCGCCGCGCGACGGCCCGAGCTTCACCACCTGCTGCCGCACCCCCTTGTATTTCTGGCCGTCTTTCGAGGTCATCTCTTCGACGATGAAGACCGAGTCGCCGTAAGGCGCGTACAGAATCGACGAGGACGGCAGCGGCACGAGCGAGGTGCGCTGCGGCAGCCGCACCTCGACCTTGACGAACATCCCCGCCTTCAGCTTGCGGTCGGGGTTCCTGACGAGCGCCTGCACCTGCACGTTGCGGGTCGCCTGATCGACGACGGAGTCGACGGCGTTCACCGTGCCGAGGATCTCGCCGTCCATCCCCTCGCTGGTGATGTGCACGTCGCTCTTCGAGTTCACGCGGCCGAGCTCGCGCTGCGGCACGTTGAAGTTGACGTAGATCGGGTCGTACGACTGCAGCGGCACGATCGGATCCCCGGCGTTCAGGTACTGCCCGAGGTTCACCTGGCGGATCCCGAGCACCCCGGAGAACGGTGCCCGGATCGTCTTGCGGCCGATGGTCGCCTTGATCTCGGCGATGGCCGCCTCCGCCTGGAGGCTCGCCGCCTGCGCCGCGTCGAGGTCGGCCTGCGACACCACCTTCTCGTCCCGCAGCCCCTGGCTGCGCACCAGGTCGAGGCGCGTCAGCTCGCGCTTGGCCTCGGCGGAGGCGAGCTGCGCCTTTTCCTGGCTGATGTCGAGCTGGACGAGGACCTGCCCCGCCTTCACCGACCGCCCGGACTCGAACGCGATCGCCTGCACCTGCCCCGGCAGGTCGGCGCTCACCGTCACCCCCTGGACGGGGGTCACGGATCCGATGGCGCTCAGGGTCTGGTCCCAATCGGCGGCGCCGGCCACGACCGTCGTCACCGCTTCGGGGGGCGGCTTGAAGGCCGCGCCCGCCGCCATCGCCGTGGTGATCTGCGAGTACTTGTAATAGCCGATGAGGCCGAGGAGCCCCACGACGATCGCCAGCATGATCAACATTCGCTTCAGCATGCGATTCGCTCCCCGGTGGCCTGGCTTCGGTCAGTGCGTCCGCGTCTCATCGGTGGTCCCCTCGGCGCGGCAGCAGATCTTCTGAAGGCGCGGGTCGATAGCGTCCGCGAAGCGCGTCACCATGCGCGCGTCGAGCCCGGCCAGCGCCCGCATCTCCACGTCGGTCAGCTCGGCCCCGGCCGCCGCGACCTCCTGGAGGGCCTGCACTGGATTGGCCTCGAACCGGCGGCGGAACTGCTCGTCGGTCACCAGGCGCCCGATCACCCGTTCCACGTTCCTCTGACTCATCTTAGGACTCCTTTCCCCGCTTTCCTTCGTGTCCCTTAACCAAAGGCTGTGCCATCTTTGTGTCGGGCCGGGAGAAAGGGCCTAAGTGCTTCCAGGGACGTTGTTTGGGTTCGGGAGAAGCATGCCGGTCCGGCCAGAGGCCTCTCCCGCCCGTTGTCGAAATGTCGACAGATCGTCGATCGAGCTTCAACGTTCTCGACTCTCGACGTTCATTTCCCGCCGGACTCGCCGCAGTCGAAGGTGGTGGCGTGCATCACCACCCAGTCGCCGTCGAGGATGCGCACCACGCCGACGTGATCGCACGGGATGAGGCGCCGGATCGACGCCGCCACCCGGTCGAAGACCGCCTGCAGCTCGAGGGGTTCCGACGCCGCGGCGGCGATCTCCGCGAGGACGCCGGCGACGTCCGTGGACCGTGAGGAATTCATGGGAGAGGCGATTGTAGCCCGCGCCCCGAGCGCGACGCCAGCGTGCCGGCCAGTCAACCGCAACGTGCGCAGTTCCCGCAATTGCATGCGTTCCTCCGCGCGCATAGAATCCTCCCTCCTCAAACGTCGGTCATCCTGTTGGGACGGTTGGCCTTGGCCAGACAAGCTGTCGGACCACAACCCGAGCCTCTGCCACCGCTGCCGGTCCCCGGCGGGCCGGCGCGCGCTGTCCTGCTGCCGGTCTCGCCGCGGCGGCTCTTTCTTTACTGGGTGCTCGACGACGGCGTCCGGCACAGGCTCGACCAGGCGACCGGGCCCGCAGAGCTCCGGCTGGAATGGATGGGGGAGGCGTACGCGCCGGGCCAAACCCACGAACCCCGCCGCGGTGACGGCGGCGACGCGAAGCGGCTGTCGTTCGATTTCCGCAGCGGCTCCTGGTCCCTCGACGTGGCCGGCACGAAGGGACGGGTGCGCGCGCGGCTTGGGCTCGTCGAGCGCGGCCGCTTCGTGGAGCTCCTCGCGAGCAACGAGCTCCTGATCCCGCGCGACGAGCCCGGATCGGGCCCGGAGATCTGGATGGACCGCCGCGCCCTGCGCGCCGGGCGCGCTGAGCCGCTGCCGCCGCCGACGACGCGGCGGCTCGAGCGGAGCGGTGCGGGCACCGGGCCGGCGCCGGCGGATGCCGTCCGTCGCGGCGCCGCCGGGCGGCTGTCTCCCGTCTCCTCGCCGGGAGGGCGGCTGGCGTGGAGCACGGCGCCGCGCCACGACACGGTCCTCGAGTCGGCCGGTCGCGCGGCCGCCGCGTCGCCGATCTGGAGCGAGCCCGAGGCGCCGGCCGACGTGCGCGCCGGCCGCAGGCCCCCGGGCAAGGCGCCCGTGCCGCCGATTGGCGTTGCGAATCCCGTCGGCTACCTCGGCCTGGTGCTGCACGCGCACCTGCCGTTCGTCCGGCATCCGGAGCACGACTTCTTCCTCGAGGAGCAATGGCTCTTCGAGGGGATCACCGAGACCTACCTGCCGATCCTCGACGCGCTCGACCAGCTGGCGCGCGAGCGCGCGCCGGTGCGGCTGACGATGTCGCTGAGCCCGACGCTCCTCGCCATGCTCAGCGATCCGCTGCTGATGGCGAAGTACGAGCGCCTGCTCGGACGGCTGTGCCATCTCGCCTGGCGCGAGGTGGAGCGGACCCGCAAGGATCCCGACTTCAGCCCGGTCGCCGGCTTCTACTGGGATCGCCTGCACCGCTACCAGCACCTGTTCGTCGAGCGCTGGAACCGCGATCTTCCCGCCGTGTTCCGCGACCTCGAGGACCGCGGCGTGCTGGAGCTCATGACCTGCGCCGCGACGCACGGCTTCCTGCCGCTGCACCGCCTCGACCCGGGCACGCTGCGCGGGCAGATCGAGACGGCGGTCGCCGAGCACCGGCGCCTGCTCGGCCGCACGCCGCGGGGGCTGTGGCTGCCGGAGTGCGCCTATTTCGAAGGCCTCGACGCATACGTCGCCGACGCCGGCATCGAGTACTTCTTCGTCGACACGCACGCGATCCGCAACGCCACGAGCGCGCCGCGCTTCGACGTGCACGCGCCGATCCTGTGCCCGACCGGTGTCGCCGCCTTCGGGCGCGACGAGGAATCGTCGGTGCAGGTGTGGAGCAGCCAGGAGGGCTATCCCGGGGATCCTTCGTACCGCGACTTCTACCGCGACATCGGCTTCGATCTCGAGCATGCCTACGTGGCGCCGTACCTCGACCCGGCCGGCACGCGCGGGATGACCGGGTTCAAGTACCATCGCATCACCGGCCGGACCGACTGGAAGGAGCCGTACAAGCGGGCCGCGGCGCTTCGGACCGCGGCGCGGCACGCCGCCGACTTCGTGCGCAACCGGCGCGCGCAGATGACCTGGCTGCGGGACGGGCTCGACCGGCCGCCCCTCGTCGTCTCGATGTACGACGCGGAGCTGTTCGGCCACTGGTGGTTCGAAGGGCCCGACTGGCTCGATCTCGTCCTGCGCGGTCTTCCCGGTGCCGGGATCGCCGCGGTCAGCCCGGCGCAGTACCTGGAGGCGCATCCGGTGACGCAGGTGGCGCGGCCGTCCGAGTCGTCGTGGGGAGAGAACGGCTATCACGACGTGTGGCTGCGCGGCGACAATGACTGGATCGTTCCGCCTTTGCATGACGCCGGCCGGCGCATGGCCGCCATTGCCGACGAGGTGCGAGCGGACGGAACAGACCTGAGGTTCCGGCTCGCGGCGCAGGCGGCGCGGGAGCTGCTGCTCGCCCAGGCCTCCGACTGGCCTTTCATCCTGAAGAACCGCACCACGCCCGAGTACGCGCGCCAGCGGGTCCACGAACACCTCGATCGCTTCGATCGCCTGGCGCGGCTGTTCGCGTCGCGCCCCGATCCGGAGGAGAGCGGCGAGGCCCGCCGGGCCGCGGACGCGTTGGCGGCGATCGAGTCCCGCGACAACCTCTTCCCGGAGATCGACCCGCGGCTGTGGGGGACACGATGAACGAACGCGCGGGCCCGCCGGGATACGGCGGCGACTCGCGGCGCCTCCAGGCGATCGTGCTCGCCGGCGGCGAGGGCCGCCGGCTGATGCCGCTGACGCGGCGCCGGGCCAAGCCGGCGATGCCGTTCGCGGGCGCCTACCGCCTGGTGGACTTCGTGCTCTCGAACCTCGTTCACTCGAACATGTTCCGCATCCACGTGCTGACGCAGTACCAGTCGTACTCGCTCATCCGGCACCTGTCGCGCGGCTGGAACTTCGCCTCCAACCTCGGGCAGTACTGCGAGGTGATCCCGGCGGCGTTCGGCGAGGGGAAGGGCTGGTACCTGGGCTCCGCCGACGCGCTGTACCAGAACCTCGAGCGCATGGAGCGCGACCGCCCCGCGTACGTCGCGGTGCTCGGCGCCGACCACATCTATCGCATGGACTACCAGCAGATGCTCGACGAGCACGTCGAGAGCGGCGCCGACATCAGCGTCAGCGTGGTGCCGCACCCGATCGAGGAGGCGCACCAGTTCGGCTGCCTCGAGGTGGACGCGGCGATGCGGGTGACGCGCTTCCTGGAGAAGCCGAAGACCCCGCCGCCGTTCCCCGGCGACGCCTCGAAGGCCCTGGTGTCGATGGGGAACTACATCTTCAACTACGAGGTGCTGCGCGAGGCGGTGCTGTTCGACCACGACGCCTCCGACTCGACGCACGACATCGGGCGCGACATCCTGCCGCGCTGGTACGACAAGCGCCACGTGCGCGCCTACAACTTCATGAACAACCAGGTGCCCGGAGCGCCCGCCTCCGACAACGGCTACTGGCGCGACGTCGGAACCCTCGACGCGTACTGGCGCGCCTCGATGGATCTCGTCAGCGTCACGCCGTCGTTCAACACCTACAACTACGACTGGCCGATCCTGACGGCGCGCCGCGACGACCCGCCGGCGAAGTTCGTGTTCGCCGATCGCGAGTCGAACCGGGCCGGCATCGCCACCGACTCGCTCGTCTGCAACGGCGGGATCATCTCGGGCGGGCACATCGACCGTTGCGTGCTGAGCCCGCGGGTGCGCATCAACTCCTACGCCACGGTGTCGGAGAGCGTGCTGTTCGAGGAGGTGGACATCGGGCGCCGCTGCCGCATCCGCCGCGCCATCATCGACAAGAACATCCGCATCCCCCCCGACACGGTCATCGGCTACGACGCCGAGCAGGACCGGGCCCGCGGCATCACCGTCAGCGGCGAGGGGATCGCCGTCGTCTCCTCGGACGCCCGCTTCGGGACCTAGAGGCCCCCAGCCGTGCCCCGCGCCGCGATCGCCTTCCTCTGGCACCTGCACCAGCCGCTCTACCGCCTGCAGGGGGAGCGCGTCTGCCGGCAGCCGTGGGTACGCCTGCACGCCGGGCGCTCCTACTACGACATGGTCCGGGTGCTCGAGGAGTTCCCCGGAATGCGCGTCACGCTCAACCTGGTGCCGACGCTCCTCGAGCAGATGCGCGCCTACGCGCGCGGCGACACCGACACCTTCCGCGAGGCGGCGCGGGTGCCGGTGGAGGAGGCGGATGAGGCGCAGCGGCGTTTCCTCGTCGAGCACTTCTTCTCGGCGCAGGAGGAGCGGATGATCCGCCCGCTGCCGCGCTTCGCCGAGCTTTTCCGTCTGCGCGCCGACGCGCGCCGGCGCCGCGGCGACGACGAGGCGTGGCGCGACTTCTCGCAGACCGATCTGCGCGACCTGCAGGCGCTCTTCGATCTCGCCTGGTTCGGGTTCAAGGCGCCCGAGGACTACCCGGAGATCGCCGCGCTGCGGCGCCGCGGGCGCGGTTTCACGCGCGCGGACATCGACACGCTGCACCGGGTGCAGGACGACATCCTGCGCCGGCTCCCCGACCTCTACCGCGCCGCGGCGGAGCGGGGCCAGGGGGAGATCTCGGCGTCCCCGTACGCCCACCCGATCCTGCCGCTCCTCGCCGACACCGAGTCGGCGCTCGAGGCGCTGCCGAAGGCGGTGCTGCCGGAGCGCTTCCGCGCCCCCGGGGACGCCCGCGCCCAGATCGCCGAGGGGCTGGAGGCGGTCGAGGCCGAGATCGGGCGCCGGCCCCGCGGCATGTGGCCCTCCGAGGGCTCGATCTCCCAGGCCGCGGTGACCGCCATGGCGGCCTGTGGCGTCGCCTGGGCCGCGAGCGACGTCGAGGTGCTGCGCGCCTCCGAGCGGGACGGCGACGCCGATCCGCGCCGTCCGTGGCACCTCGAAGGAGAGGGGGCGCCCCTGGCGCTGCTGTTCCGCGATCACGACCTGTCCGACCGGGTCGGCTTCGTCTACAGCCGCCGCGATCCGCGCGAGGCGGCGGCCGAGCTGGTCGCCGAGGCGCGGGCGCGATCGGGGGACGCGGAGGACGCCGTCACCCTCATCGCGCTCGACGGCGAGAATCCCTGGGAGCAGTACGCGGACGCCGGCGCCGGATTCCTGCGCGCCCTGTACGGTGCGCTCGAGAAGGAGCAGGCGCTCGTGCCGCGGACCGTGGGCGAGGCGATCGCCGCCTGCCCGCGGCGCGGCGTGGTGCGCCGGCTGCGCGCCGGCTCGTGGATCGAGGCGTCGTTCGGCATCTGGATCGGCGGGCCCGAGAAGAACCGGGCGTGGGACCTGCTCGGCGAGACGCGCCGCCGGGTGCAGCCCACGCTGGAGGACCCGGATCGCCCGCAGGCGCGCCGCGCCGCCTGGGCGGCCCTGCGCGGGGCGGAGGGGAGCGACTGGTTCTGGTGGCTCGACGGCCAGTTCGACAATCTCTATCGCGCCGACTTCGACGCCTTGTATCGCGGTCACCTGCGCCAGGCGTGCGAGGCGGCCGGTGTTCTGCCGCCGGAAGGGCTCGGGTGGCCGATCATCGCCGGCCGCGATCAAGACATGTTGAGGGCCGCGGCTCTGGATCCGTCGATCGACGGGTTCGAGAGCGACTACTTCGAGTGGTATGCCGCTCAGCCTCTGGATGGGGCCCATCTCGTCGCCGCCGGCACCATGCAGCGCGCCGGCCGGACCATCGGCGCCCTGCGCTGCGCCATCACGCCGCAAGGCGCCATCGCGCTGCGGCTCGATCCGCCGTCGCCCGGGTTGTCGGCGCCGTTCGCCGGGACGCGGCTGGCGCTGCGCATCGCCGTGCCGGAGGGACCGGTGGTCGAATCGAGGCTTCTGCTCGACGAGCAGGGGAACCTGCTCGAGGCCGAGCCGGCCGGGGTGAAGGCGCGCGCCCGGAAGATCCTCGAGCTGTCGGTGCCGGCCCAGGCGATCGTCTCCAACGGCACGGAGCGGGCGCGGCTGTCGATCACGCTGGAACAGGAGGGAACGCCGTTGCCGCTCCGGGACCTGGAGTTCCGCTGGGATCGCGGGGTGCCGCGATGACGCCGAAGACCCCGTCGCCGGTTCAGCGCGCGCCGGTGCGCCTCGTCCTGGTGCTGCATTTCCACCAGCCGGTCGGGAACTTCGACAGCGTCTTCCGCGAGGCGATCGACCGATCGTACGCGCCGCTGCTCGATCACTTCGAGCGCCATCCGGGCGTGCGCGCCGGGTTCCACTTCTCCGGCTGCCTCATCGAATGGCTCGAGGCGCACGATCGCGGCCTGCTCGACCGGGCGCTGGCGCTCGTGGCGCGCGGCCAGGTCGAGCCGCTCGGCGGCGGCTTCTACGAGCCGATCCTCCCCGCCATCCCGCGCGAAGACGCGCTCGATCAGATCGAGCGGCTGGCGGCGTGGTGGGAGAAGCGCGCCGGCCGGCGGCCGCAGGGGGCGTGGATCGCCGAGCGGGTGTGGGAGCCGGCCCTCGCCGAGCTCCTGTCCGAGGCGGGGGTGCGCTACACCATCCTCGACGACCAGCACCTGCGCTTCGCGGGCCTTCTCGACGAGCGCTTCACCGGGATCTTCGCGACCGAGCGCGCCGGGCGCGCCATCGCTTTCTTCCCGTCGGATTCGGCGCTGCGCTATCTCATCCCGTTCCGGCCGATCGACGCGGTGCGCGCGCACCTCGAGACGGCGGGCGCGTCGCTCGACCCCGGCTCCGACGAGGGCCCGGTGCTGACGTACGGCGACGACGCCGAGAAATTCGGCCTGTGGCCCGAGACGCACGCCTGGGTCTACGGCGAGCAATGGCTCGAGCAGTTCATGACGCTGCTCGAGGAGCCGGACGGGCCGGCGCGGGGCGTGCAGCCCGCCGACGTGCTCGCGTCGAACCCGAAGGCGCGCAAGGTGTACGTGCCGAACGCCTCCTACACCGAGATGCTGGAGTGGGCGCTGCCGGCCGCGTCGGTCGCAGCCTATGGTCGCGCCCGCGACGCGGCGAGCGAGCGGGCCGGTCGCGAAGCGGCGCGCGCCTTCGTGCGCGGCAGCCTGTGGGACATGTTCCTGGCCCGCTACCCGGAGGCCGACCAGCTGCACAAGCACGTGCTGTGGTCGTCGCGGCGCGCCCGGGCGCTCGAGACGTCGGTCGCGGATCGCGCCCCCGCTTTGACGGCCGCCCTGCGCGCCGAGTGCAACTGCGCCTACTGGCACGGGCTCTTCGGCGGCATCTACTACAGCCACCTGCGCCACGGCCTCTATCACTCGCTGCTCGAGGCCGACGCGCTCCTCGCGAAGCGGCCGGGCCCCGCGGCCCTGCGGATCGATCTCGACGGCGACCTCGAGGACGAGGTCGTCCTGCGCGGCGGGCGCCTGCAGGCGTTCCTCCGCCCGTCGGATGCCGGCACGCTGGTCGAGCTGGACGATCTCGAGAGCCGCTTCAACGTCACGAACGTGCTGTCGCGCTTCCGCGAGTCGTACCACGAGGGGGCCGACCTGACGCACGGCGGTGAAGGGGACGGGGCGGTCGCGTCTCCCCACGAGCAGAAGGTCGGCATCGCGCCGGGCGATCTCGAGGGGCGCGCCTTCGACACCCTGCCGCTTCGGAGCCTCCGGGATTTCACCGCCGCGGCCCCGCCGTCACCCGAAGCGCTGGCCCGTTTCGAGGGGATGGCGCTGCTCTCCGGGCGCCCGCAGTCGTGGGAGATGACGGCGCGCGGCTTCCGCCTGCGCGTCGATCAGGACGAGGTCGCCTTCGAGCGCGAGGTGTCGATCGACGAGGAGGGCGGGCTGCGTGTCCGCTGGGACGTCCGGCGCGCCCCGGCCGGGGGCGTGTTCGGAACACTCCTGGCCCTCACGCTGCTGACGCCGAAGGATGCCGAGCGCCGCCGCGTCATCGCGCCTGCGGCCGGCGGCGGAAAGCCGATCGAAGACGCTCCGGGTGAGGCGGTGTCCGTGGCGGACGCGGCGCGGCTGGTGCTCGAGGACCGGGTCTTCGGCTTCGCGCTCGACGTGCGCGCCGATCCGCCGCTGGCGCAGCTGGTGGCGTCGCCGATCGAGACGCTGCAGCGCGCCGAAGTGCGCTACGAGAAGGCTTATCAGGGGACCTGCTTTGCGCTATGCTGGCGCTTCCCGCGCGCAAACGAAGCGGGCAAGACGCCCGGATTCACCGCGCACCTCGTCCTGCGATTCCGCAAGCCGGATTCTCCCAAGTGAGCACGTGACGCCGCACCCCACGACCCACGAGCCGGAGCTGCGCAAGGACCCGATCCTCGGGCGCTGGGTGATCATCGCCGGCGGACGGGGCCAGCGCCCGAACCCGTTCCGCCGCTACACGACGGCGGTGCCGAGCGCCGCGCCCTGCCCCTTCTGTCCCGGGCAGGAGGCCGAGACACCGCGCGAGGTGTTGCGCTACGCCGAGCCCGGGCCCGACGGCGCCTGGCGCGTGCGGGTGGTGCCGAACCTCTACCCGGCGCTGCGCATCGAGGGCCGGGACGACAAGCGCGGCGAGGGGTTGTACGACATGATGCGCGGCATCGGGGCGCACGAGGTGGTGATCGAGACGCCGCGCCACGACGAGGACCCGGCGTCCTACACGCGCGATCAGATGGCGGAGGTGTTGACCGCGTTCCGCGAGCGCACCCTCGATCTCCTCAGGGACTCGCGTTTCCAGTCGATCCTGGTGTTCAAGAATCACGGCCCCGCGGCCGGCGCCAGCCTGCAGCACGCCCACTCGCAGATCATCGCCCTGCCGGTCACGCCCGCCCGCATCGAGTCGGAGCTGAAGGGGGTCGAGCGCTACTTCGACTTCCGCGGTCGCTGCATCTACTGCGACATCCTCAAGCAGGAGCTGCACGACGGGCGGCGTCTGGTGGCCGAGAACGCCGACTTCGTGGCGCTGGCGCCGTTCGCGTCGCGCTTCCCGTTCGAGGTGTCGATCCTGCCGCGGTCGCACGAGCCGTTCTTCCACACCCTGGCGCCGCCGCTGACGTCGACTTTGGCGGAGATCCTCATCGACGTGCTGCGGCGCTACAAGCTGGCGCTCAAGGATCCGCCCTACAACTACGTCATCCACAGCGCGCCTCCGGGAGCGCAGCACCCGGAGCGCTATCACTGGCAGGTCGAGCTCCTCCCGAAGCTGACGGAAGTGGCCGGCTTCGAGTGGGGCAGCGGCTTCTTCATCAACCCGACGCCGCCCGAGGAGGCGGCGCGGGCTCTGCGGGAGCTGGACCGGGTCATGGACGTGCCGGAAGGGCACCTGCTCGCCAGCCCCGACCGGATCTAGGAGACTGGTCCGTGCGTTCGCTCGACATCTGGATGGTCTCGGCGGAGATGAGCCCGCTGGCGCAGACCGGAGGGCTCGCCGACGTCGTGCGGGCGCTGCCGCCCGCGCTGCAGCGCCGCGGCCACCGCGTGCGCGTGTTCCTGCCGGCCTACGGGCGGATCGACCGCCGTCCCTTTGCCTATGCCCCTCGGGAAGATCACCTCGCCGTGCCGCTCGGCTGGGCGCGCGTGCCGGTTCGCTTCCTGTCGCGCGATCTGAAAGAGGGCGTCCGGCTGACCCTGGTGCAGTCGGAGGAGCTGTTCGGCCGCGAAGGGCTCTACGGCCCTCCCGGCGGCGACTACGACGACAACGACCGGCGGTTCACGCTCCTGTCGCGCGCGGTCTGCGAGCTGGCGGCGCGCGCCGCCGCCCCGCCCGACATCCTGCACGGCCACGACTGGCACGCGTCGCTCGTGCCGCTGTTCACGCGCTTCGCCATGCCGTGGCGCGGCCGGCGCCCCGGCACCGTGCAGACGATCCACAACATGGGCTACCAGGGGCGCTTCGGCGGCGACGCCATCGACTGGATCGCGCCGCCGGGCCCCGTGCGCGGCGCCGTTTTCCACGAGTACGGCATCGAGGCGGGGGGGGATGTCAATTTCCTGCAGGGGGGACTGCGCTACGCCGACAAGGTGACCGCCGTCTCGCCGCGCTACGCCTGGGAGATCACGACGCGCGAAGGGGGGTTCGGGCTGCACGAGGTGGCCGCCCATCGCGGGCGCGATCTCGTCGGCATCCTGAACGGCGCCGACTACGAGCACTGGGATCCGTCGCGCGATCCGCACATCGCCCTGCCGTACGACCCGTCCACGATCGAGCGCAAGGAAGAGTGCCGCAAGGCGCTGCGCACCGCATTCGGCCTCGGGACCGGCCCGGCTCCGCCGGCCCGGCCGGCCGGCGCGCGCACACGTGTGCCGCAATCGCTGGGCGCCGCCGCCAGGAAGTCGGCCGCCCGCGCACCGAAAGTCACGACGTCGAAGAAACCCGCGCCGGGCGCCATCGCGCCGGCCGCCGTGCCGGCGCCGGCGACAGACGCGGAGCCGGCCGATCGGCCGATCCTCGGCGTCGTGTCGCGCCTCGTCGATCAGAAGGGAATCGACATCCTGGTCGAGGCGGCGCCCTGGCTCATCGGCGCCGGCGCCGACCTGATCGTCCTCGGATCGGGGGACCAGCGGATCGTCTCGGGGCTCGAGCGCCTGCGCGCCGAGCATCCGCGGCACGTGGGGATCTTCATCGGCTTCAACGAGCCGCTGTCGCACCAGGTGGTGGCGGGATCGGACCTGCTGCTGGTGCCGTCGCGCTACGAGCCGTGCGGCCTCGTGCAGATGCACGCCATGCGCTACGGCACCATCCCGGTCGTGCACCGCACCGGCGGCCTCGCCGACACGGTGCGCGACGTGGACGAGCATCCCGGCCGCGGCACCGGCTTCGTCTTCGACCGCCTCGATCCCGGCAGCCTGGTGCACGCGACGCACCGCGGCATGACCCTGCGCGCCTCGGGCCGCCAGGCCTGGCGCGCCCTGCAGCACCGCGCCATGGCCGAGGATTTCTCCTGGGACCGGGCCGCCGCCTCCTACGAGGATCTGTTCGCCGGCATCACGAACGCCTGACGAGGACCGCCTGACGCGCCTTCACCGCGCGAGACGGTGAAAGATCTCGTCCATCTCG
>DASYQE010000096.1:0-45139 GCA_036005805.1 Candidatus Polarisedimenticolia bacterium
CCTGGACTGAGGAGAACACCGAGGAGTCATGGCGCTCGAGCAGAAACTCCACTTAAGGTTGTCGCAGAAGCTGATCATGACGCCGTCGCTGCAGCAGGCGATCAAGCTGCTGCAGATGACGAAGCTCGAGCTGCAGGAGGAAATCACCCAGGAGCTGACCGAGAACCCGCTGCTCGAAGAGGCCCTGGAGGGCCAGGCGGAGGGGGAGCGCGCCGAGGGGGAGGAGGCGAGCCCGGAGAGCCATGAGGGCGACGGACCCGCCCCCGAGGCGGCCGCCGGACCCGAGCCTCCCCCGGGCGAAGCGCCGGCCCCGGAGGGGGAGCGGGAGAAGGAGAAGGACTCCTTCGACGAGATCGACTACGAGTCCTATTTCCAGGACTACATGGATCTCTCCTACCGGCCGCAGGCGCCGAGCGAGGAATTCGAGCCGCGGCCGCTCGACGCGGTCCTCAGCAAGCCGCAGAGCCTCACCGATCACCTGCTCTGGCAGCTCGACATGAGCCCGCTCCCGCCCGGCCGGAAGGAGATCGCCCAGGCCATCATCGGCAACCTCGACGACGCCGGCATGCTGCAGGCCTCGCTCGAGGAGGTCGCGGCCATGGGGCCGTACCCGATCGAGGAGGTCGAGCTGGCCCTGCACCACGTGCAGGAGCTCGATCCGCCCGGCATCGCCGCGCGCGACGTGCGCGAGTGCCTGTTGCTGCAGATCGCCTTCCACGACATGGAGGGCACGCCGGCCGAGACCATCGTCCGCGACCATTTCGACCTGCTGCAGGGGCGCAAGTTCCGCGACCTGGCGCAGGCCATGGGGCTGACGCTCGACGAGACCATGGAGGCGGTCGAGAGCATCCGCCATCTCGATCCGAAGCCCGGCAAGAAGTACAACTCGCAGGCGGGGGCCTACGTCGTCCCCGACGTCTACGTCCTCAAGATCGACCGTGGCTACACCATCGTCCTGAACGAGGAAGGGCTGCCGCGGCTGCGCATCAGCCCCTTCTACCGGCGCCTCATCGACCGCAACAACCCCGAGGCAACCCCCGAGACGCGCGAGTACGCCCGCGAGAAGTTCCGCTCGGCCTTCCGCCTCATCAAGAGCCTCGAGGAGCGGCAGCGCACCATCTACAAGGTCGCCAAGAGCATCGTCAAGCACCAGGAGGGGTTCCTCGACTACGGCTTCGAGCACATGCGGCCGCTCATCCTGCGCGACGTCGCCGACGACATCGGCATGCACGAGTCCACCGTCAGCCGGGTGGTGAACCACAAGTACATGCACACGCCGCGCGGGCTCTTCGAGATGCGCTTCTTCTTCCACTCGGGCCTGGTGAGCGACAGCGGCGCGGACATCTCGTCCCTGACGGTCAAGGAGAAGATCAAGAAGGCGGTGGCGGAGGAGGATGCCGGGCACCCGCTGTCCGACGCCGCCATCGTGCAGATCCTCGGGCGCGAAGGGCTGCGCATCGCCCGGCGCACCATCGCCAAGTACCGCGAGGAGCTGCGCATCCCGTCGTCGAACGAGCGGCGGCAGGGGTTCCGTTGAAGACCCGGGGGCCCGCCCCCAGCGAACCTGGAGACCGCGCCATGACCATCGTGTTCACCGGCCGCAAGGCCCACCTGACGGCCGATCTGAAGGCCCTGGCGACCGGGAAGCTGCAGAAACTGCAGACGCTGCTCGGTGATATCCTTGCCGCCCACGTCATCCTGAAGCGCGAGAAAAAGCGCCAGGTCGTGGAGATGGTGGTGAAGGCGCGCGGGCGGACGCTCGCCGCCGAGGCGGAGGGGGCGGAGTTCGATGTGGCGGTGGGCCTGTGCGCCGACCGCCTGCTGGCGCAGGCGCGGCGGCACGCCGATCGCCGCACCAGCCGCCGCAAGGGGCGCGGCGCCTGGAAGCCCGGGCGGCGCAGCGAGCCGCTGGCGGCGCCCGAGGTGGACGGCGACGGGGACGGCGCCGACCCCGGGCTCGTGCGCATGGGACGGGTGGCGCCCCGGGCCATGACGGTGCGCGAGGCGCTGCTGCGGGCGGGGGATCAGGATCAGCCGGTGCTCATCTTCCGGGACCTCGCCTCGGAACGCCTGGCGGTGCTGTACAAGCGACAGGACGGCCGTTACGGCCTCCTGGAAACGGAGGGCTGAGGTGCCGGTCGAGTTTTCGCTGAGCCGCGACCAGGAGATGCTGCGCGACTCGGTGCGGGAGTTCGCCCAGTCGGTCCTCAAGTCCAAGGCGGCCGAGATCGACCGCACCCGCGAGTTCCCCCGGGACAACTGGAAGCGGTGCGCGGAGATGGGCCTCACCGGCATGATGGTGCCGGAGGAGTGGGGAGGCGCCGGCTTCGATGCCGTGTCGTACGTGCTGGCGATCGAGGAGGTCTCGCGCGCCTGCGCCTCGACCGGCGTCATCCTCTCGGTCAACAACTCGCTGGTCTGCGGGCCGCTGCTCGCGTTCGGCAACGACGACCAGAAGAGCCGCTACCTCAAGCCGCACGCCCAGGGAGAGCGCATCGGCGCCTACTGCCTGACCGAGCCCAACTCGGGCTCCGACTCGGCGGCGCTGCGGACCCGCGCGGTGAAGAAGGGCGACCGCTACGTCCTCTCCGGCAGCAAGGTGTTCGTCACCAACGGCGTCGCCGCCGACACCTTCCTGGTCTACGCCACGATCGATCCGGCCCTGAAGCACAAGGGGATCACCGCGTTCCTGGTGGAGCGCTCGTTCAAGGGCGTGCGCACCGGCAAGGAGGAGCGCAAGCTCGGGATCACCGCCTCCGGCTCGGTCGAGATCGTGCTCGAGGACTGCGAGGTCCCGGCGGCGAACCGTCTCGGCGCCGAGGGGGAGGGATTCAAGATCGCCATGGCGACCCTCGACGGCGGCCGCATCGGCATCGCCGCCCAGTCGCTCGGCATCGGGCAGGCGGCCCTCGACGAGGCGCTCGCCTACAGCCGCACCCGCGAGGCCTTCGGCAAGCCGATCTCCGAGCTGCAGGCGATCCAGTGGAAGCTCGCCGACATGGCGGTCGATCTCGACGCCGCGCGGCTTCTGACCTGGCGCGCCGCCTGGGTCCGCCAGACGAAGGGGCGCTGCACGAGCGAGGCCTCGATGGCCAAGCTGTTCGCGTCCGAGGCGTGCAACCGCGCCGCGAAGGAGGCCCTGCAGATCCACGGCGGCTACGGCTACATCAGCGAGTACACGGTCGAGCGGCTGTACCGCGACGCGCGCATCACCGAGATCTACGAGGGGACGTCCGAGATCCAGCGGCTGGTGATCGCCAAGACGCTGCTCAAGGACGGGGGCGCATGAGCGGCGGAGGCCGGAAGCGCGACGGCACCACGGTGGTCCATGGCCGCCGCGGCGAGTGGGAGGAGACGGTCCTCAAGCCGTCGCTCGGGAAAAAGCCCGAGCGGGACGTCGCCTTCACCACCGTCTCGGACCTGCCGATCGAGCGCCTCTACACCCCTGAGGACCTCGAAGGCTGGGACGCCGAGCGGGATCTGGGCCTTCCCGGCGAGCCGCCTTACACCCGCGGGCTGCACCCGACCATGTACCGCGGGCGACTGTGGACCATGCGCCAGTTCGCCGGCTTCGGCAGCGCCGAGGACACCAACCGCCGCTTCCACTACCTGCTCGAGCACGGTCAGACCGGCCTGTCCACCGCCTTCGATCTGCCGACCCTCATGGGGCGCGACTCCGACGATGCCCTCGCCGAGGGCGAGGTCGGGCGCGAAGGGGTGGCGATCGACACGCTCGAGGACATGGAGACCCTGTTCCGGGGCATCCCCCTGGGCGAGGTGTCCACCTCGATGACGATCAACGCGCCGGCCTTCGTCCTGCTGGCGATGTACCTGGCGGTCGCCGAGAAGCAGGGCGTGCCGCTCGAGCGCCTCGAGGGGACGATCCAGAACGACATCCTCAAGGAGTACATCGCGCAGAAGGAGTGGATCTACCCGCCGGCGCCGTCGATGCGGCTGATCGGCGACATGATCGCCTTCTGCACCGAGCGCGTGCCGAAGTGGAACACCATTTCCATCAGTGGCTACCACATCCGCGAGGCCGGCTCGACCGCCGTGCAGGAGCTGGCGTTCACGCTCGCCGACGGTCTCGCCTACGTCGAGGCGGGGAGGGCCCGCGGGCTGGACGTCGATCGTTTCGCGCCGCGGCTGTCCTTCTTCTTCAATTCGCACATCGACTTCTTCGAAGAGATCGCCAAGTATCGCGCCGCGCGCCGCATGTGGTGCCGGTTCATGCAGGAGCGCTTCGGCGCCAAAGACCCGCGCTCCTGGATGCTGCGGACCCACGCCCAGACCGCCGGGTGCTCGCTGACCGCGCAGCAGCCGGTGAACAACGTCGTGCGCGTGACGATCCAGGCCCTGGCGGCCGTCCTCGGCGGGACGCAATCGCTGCACACCAACTCCCTCGACGAGACCCTGGCCCTGCCGAGCGAGGAGTCGGTCCGCATCGCGCTCCGGACCCAGCAGATCGTGGCGGAGGAGAGCGGCGTGACCAACACCGTCGACCCGCTCGGCGGGTCGTATTTCGTCGAGGCGCTCACCACCAAGATGGAGCAGGACGCGCTCGAGCTCATCGCGCGCATCGACGCGCTCGGCGGGATGGTCGCCGCCATCGAGCAGGGCTTCCCGCAGCGGGAGATCGCCGAGGCGGCGTACCGCTACCAGCGCCAGCTCGACACCGGCGAGAAGACCCTCGTCGGCGTCAACCGCTACACCGAAGGCAATGGCCCTCCGCCGGCGCTCCTGCGCATCGATCCCGAGGTCGAGCGCGGCCAGAAAAACCGCCTCGCCGCGGTGAAGGAACGCCGCGACCGAAGGCGCCACGCGCAGTCGCTCGAGCGCCTCGCCGCAGCCGCCCGCGGTCCCGAGCCGCTGATGCCGATCGTCCTCGACGCGGTGCGCGCCTACGCCTCGGTGCAGGAGATCTGCGACGCGCTGAAGCCGGCGTTCGGGACCTATCGCGAAGGGAAGGTGCCGCTGTGAGCGCGGCGCCGGCCGTGGCCGCCATGGTGCGCCTGCTGGTGGGGAAAGTCGGCCTCGACGGGCACGACCGCGGCGCCAAGATCATCGCGCGGGCGCTGCGCGACGCCGGCTTCGAGGTGATCTACACCGGTCTGCACCAGACCCCCGAGATGGTGGTCTCGACCGCGCTGCAGGAGGACGTGGACGGCATCGGCCTGTCGATCCTCTCCGGCGCCCACCTGACCCTCTTCCCGAAGATCCTCTCGCTTCTGAAGTCGCGCGGGGGTGAGGACATCGTCGTCTTCGGCGGCGGCATCATCCCGGACGAGGACGCGGCGCAGCTCAGGGAGGCGGGAGTGCAGGCGGTGTTCACGCCGGGGACCGCGACCGGCGAGGTCATCCAGTGGGTGCGGACGCACGTGCCGCCCCGGAAGCGTTAGGAGCCTGGACTCCGCGTCAGTCCGCGGCCGCAAGGCCACAACACGCGCCCGCACAGGGCGCCACGATCGGGAGGGCCGGAGTGAAGACGATCCTTTTGGCCGACGACAGCATCACCATCCAGAAGGTGGTGGAACTGACCTTCTCCGACGACGACTACCGGGTCTTCTGCGTCAGCAACGGCGCCCAGGCGCTGCGCAAGGTCTCCGAGGTCAAGCCCGACGTGGTCCTGCTCGACGTCATCATGCCTGAGAAGAACGGCTACGAGGTGTGCGAGGCGCTCAAGGCCGACCCGGCCACGGCCTCCCTCCCGGTGCTCCTGCTGTGCGGCACCTTCGAGCCGTTCGACGCCCGCCGCGCCGAGGCGGCCGGCGCCAGCGGCCACCTGACCAAGCCGTTCGAGTCGCACGCCCTCGTCGCCCGCGTCGAGGAGCTGATGACGGCGCGCGTGCTGCGCCCCGGCTCCTCCACCCCGGCGCGCGTCGTGATCGAAGAAGAGACACCGGAGGACCTGGCGGAAGGTCCGGCGTTCGAAACGCCCGAGGCGCCGTCCGCCCCGGGTCTCTCGGCCGGGCGCGCCTCGTCGGACACGATGGCCGCGCCCCGCCCGCTCGCTCCCATCCCGGTCGAGCCGCCGGCGCGTCCGTCGGCCATGCCGTTCGCGGCGCCCGACGCCGCCGAGGGAGGCGCCTATCTCGGCTTCGCCGATCTCGCGGTCGGAGAAGCGGAGGACGTGGTCGTTCCCGATCGCTACGACGCCGGATCCCCCGGACGCGAGCCGGCGGAGGGGCGCGCGCCGGGTCCCATGGATCCGCAGAAGCCGGTGGGTTCCGGCGGGGAAAGGGCCGACCTGTCGGAGGACGCCCTCGATCGCCTCGCCGATCTCGTGGTGAAGAAGATGACCGACCGGGTCGTGCGCGAGATCGCCTGGGAGATCCTTCCGGGGGTCGCCGAATCGATCGTGCGCCAGCGCATCAAGGAACTGGAGGAGCGCGGCCGCTGATCCAGCGCGGTCCCGGCCCTCCGGCCTGTTCCCAGCCGGACCCCATCCTTTGCCTTCCATGACGGTCCTCGACAAGACCTACGAGCCGCGCCGCTTCGAGCGGACGTGGTACGAGCACTGGCTGCAGCTCGGCCTGTTCACGGCCGACCCGCGCTCCGGACGCCCCCCGTTCGTGATGGTGATTCCGCCGCCGAACGTCACCGGGCGCCTGCACATGGGGCACGCCCTCAACAACACCCTGCAGGACATCCTGGCGCGCTGGCGCCGCATGGACGGCGACGACGTCCTGTGGCTGCCCGGCACCGACCACGCCGGCATCGCGACGCAGATGGTCGTGGACCGCATGCTGCAGCAGGAGGGGACCAGCCGCGAGGCGCTCGGGCGCGAGGCCTTCGTGGCCCGCGTCTGGAAATGGAAGGCGGAGTACGGCGGCGCCATCATCGAGCAGCTCAAGGCCCTCGGTGCCTCCTGCGACTGGACGCGCGAGCGTTTCACCCTCGAGCCGGCCCTCTCCGAGGCGGTGCGCGAGGCGTTCGTCCGACTGCACGAGGAAGGGCTCATCTACCGCGGTGAGTACATCGTCAACTGGTGCCCGCGCTGCCGCACCGCCATCTCGGATCTCGAGGTGATCTCGCAGCCGGTGGCCGGCAGGCTGTTCCGCTTCTTCTACCCGTTCGAGGACGGCGAGGGCGGGATCGAGGTCGCGACCACCCGCCCCGAGACCATGCTCGGGGACACCGCGGTCGCCGTGCACCCGGAGGACGAGCGCTACACGGACGCCGTGGGGCGGCGCGTGCGCCTGCCCCTCACCGATCGCCTCATCCCGGTGATCGCCGACGCGTACGTCGATCGCACCTTCGGGACCGGGGCCGTGAAGGTGACGCCGGCCCACGACCCGAACGACTTCGCGATGGGCGAGCGCCACGCCCTGCCGCGGCTGCGCGTCATGGACGATCAGGCGCGCATGAACGACGCTGTCCCCGCGCCGTACCGCGGGCTCGACCGTTTCGAGGCGCGCCAGCGCGTCGTGGAAGATTTGAAGCTGGGGGGGTTCCTGCGCGGCGTGGAGGATCATCTCCACAACGTCGGCCACTGCCAGCGCTGCGGCACGATCGCCGAGCCGTTCCTCTCCAAGCAGTGGTTCGTGCGGGTCGCGCCGCTCGCCGAGGCGGCGACGCGCGCCGTGGCCGACGGGCGCGTCCGCTTCACGCCGGGTCACTGGGTCAACTCGTACAACGAGTGGATGGGGAAGATCCACGACTGGTGCATCAGCCGGCAGCTCTGGTGGGGGCATCCGATCCCCGCCTACCACTGCGCCGCCTGCGGGCTGTGCGTCGTGGCGCGCGAGGATCCGCCGGCCTGCCCCGGCTGCCGCGCCGCGAAGCTGGTCCCCGACCCGGACGTCCTCGACACCTGGTTCTCGTCGGCGCTGTGGCCCTTCTCGACCCTCGGCTGGCCGCACAAGACCGAGGACCTCCGGCGCTACTACCCGACCACGACGCTCGTCACCGGGTTCGACATCCTGTTCTTCTGGGTGGCGCGGATGATCATGATGGGGCTGCGTTTCATGGACGACATCCCCTTCTCGCGCGTCTACATCACCGGCCTCGTGCGCGACGCCGAAGGGCAGAAGATGTCGAAGACCAAGGGGAACGTCGTGGACCCCCTCGATCTCGTCGAGCGCTACGGCGCCGACGCGCTGCGCTTCACCCTCGCCGCCATGGCGACGCCGGGATCCGATCTGCCGCTGTCGGAGGAGCGGATGGTCGGCTACCGCGCCTTCGCGAACAAGCTGTGGAACGCCGCCCGCTTCGTGCTGATCAATGCCGGGCCCCTGGCGGAGTCGGCCGAGCCGCCGCCGCTGCCGCCGCGCGAGAGCCTGACGCTCCAGGAGCGCTGGATCCTCAGCCGCCTCGCCGGATTGCGCGTGGACGTCGATCGCGCCCTCTCCGAGTTCCGCTTCGACGAGATGTCGAACGCGCTCTACCGCTTCCTGTGGCACGAGTACTGTGACTGGTTCATCGAAACCGAGAAGCCGTCGCTCTTGCCCGGCGCCTCCGACGCCGACGCGGCGCGCGCCCGCGCCGTGCTGCTGCACGTCCTCGAGGAGGTGCTGCGCCTTCTGCACCCGGTGATGCCGTTTTTGACCGAGGAGATCTGGCAGCGGCTGCCGCACCGGGGCGAGACCATTGCCCGAGGACCCTGGCCCCGCCCGCGCGCCGACGACCCGGCGCTGGACGTGGCGGCCGAGCGCGACATGGACCGCCTGATGGAGATCGTCGGCCGGGTGCGGAACCTGCGCGCCGAGGTGAACATCGATCCGGGCCGCCGCGTCACGGTGCTGGTGAAGGCGCGCGACCAGGCCACCCGGACGCTGCTCGCTTCGCAGGGAGACCTGGTGCGGACGCTGGCGCGCCTCGAGGCGCTGCGCCTCACCGACGACCTCGGCGCGGAGGGTCCCGCGGCACGCGCCGTCGCGGCGGCGGGCGACCTCGCCCTGCCGCTCACAGGAATCCTCGACGTGGATGCGGAGCGCCGCCGTCTCGAGAAGGAGATCGAGCGCCTCGAAAAGGAGCGCGAGGGGCACGCCTCCCGGCTGCGCAACGCCGACTTCCTGGCGCGCGCCAAGCCCGAGGTGGTGGACAAGGTGCGCGGCATCGACCGGGAAATCGGCGAGCGCCTCGACCGCCTGCAGGCCACCTTGCGATCGCTTCAGGGGCCGTAGCACAATCGCCCCCATGCTCGACCTGGAGGCGGTGGGCCGCTGTGTGCGCCGCGCCCTCGAGGAGGACCTCGGGACCGGGGACGTGACGTCGCGCGCCGTCGTCCCGGAGGGCGCCCGTGCCGTCGGCCGCTTCGTCGCCCGGGAGCCCCTCGTCGTCGCCGGCCTGCCGGTGGCGCGCGAAGTGTTCCGCCGCGTCGGCGCCGGTCTCGCCTTCGAAACGCCCTTCGACGACGGGGCCGATTGCCCCAAGGACACCGTCCTGGCGACCGTCCTCGGCGAGGCGCGGCCGCTCCTCGAAGGGGAGCGCACGGCGCTCAACTTCCTGCAGCGCCTCAGCGGGATCGCCACCGCCACCCGGGCGCTCGTCGACCGGGTGCGGGGGACGAGGCTGCAGATTGCCGACACCCGCAAGACCGTCCCCGGGCTGCGCGTCCTCGACAAGTACGCGGTCGCGGTGGGCGGCGGGACGAACCACCGCGTCGGTCTCTTCGACGCCTGGCTCATCAAGGACAATCACTGGCGCCTGGCCGGTGGCGTCGGTCCCGCGCTTCAGCGCGCGCGCGCCGCGCTCGGCAGCCGGCCCGCGCCGGGCCTCGGCCTCGAGATCGAAGTCGGGACGCTCGAGGAAGTCCGCGAGGCGCTCGACGCCGGCGCCGACGCGCTCCTGCTCGACAACATGGACGAGGAGACGCTGCAGCGCGCCGTCGAGATCGCGCGCGGCCGCGCCTTCCTCGAGGTCTCCGGCAACGTGCGCCCCGAAAGGCTGGAGGCGCTCGCGCGTCTCGGGGTCGATCGCGTCTCGTTCGGAGCGCTGACGCACTCGGTGCGCGGGGTGGACATCGCGCTCGAGGTGGAGGGAGCGTGACGGACAGATCGTCCCTGCCGGGCCGGGGCGCGGCCCCGGAGGGTCCGGGCGGCCCGCCGCCCCCGTCCGATCCGGTCACCCCGGCGGCGGTGCAGCGCCACCTGCGGGCCGCGGTCTTCGGACACCGCATCTTCTATTACCCGAGCATCGGCTCGACCAATGACCGCGCGCTCGAGCTGGCCGCCGCCGGCGAGCCCGAGGGGGGCCTGGTCCTCGCGGAGGAGCAGGTCCAGGGGCGCGGCCGGCGCGACCGCACGTGGTCGTCGCGCCCGTACCTCGGCCTGTACGCCTCGCTCATCCTGAGGCCCGCGATCCCGGCGCCGCGCGCCCCGCTCCTGACGTTCATGGCGGCGGTCGCCACGGCCGACGCCCTCAACGAGATCCCCGGACTCAAGGCCCGGATCAAGTGGCCGAACGACGTGCTCGCCGGCGGGCGGAAGATCGCCGGCGTGCTCGGAGAGGTGCGCGGCGCCGATCCCGAGGTGCGCGAGATGGTGGTGGGCGTCGGCGTCAACGTGCACCATCTCGAGGAGGATTTCCCGCCGGAGCTTCGGAGCCGGGCCACCTCGGTGCGCATCGCCTCCGGGCGGCCCGCCGAGCGGGCCCCGATCCTGGCGCGCCTGCTCGAAGGGTTCGAGCACCGCTACGCTCGGGCACTGCGCGACGGGCCGGCGACGCTCTTACGCGAGTGGCAGACGCTGTCGTCCCTGCAGCCGGGGGATCCGGTGCGCGTGCTGGGACCGACCGGCCCCGCCCAGGGCACCTTCGCCGGCATCGACGAGGAGGGCGGGCTGAAGCTGCAGGCGCCCGACGGCCGCGTCCTGCGCATCGCCTTCGGGGAAATCGTCGAGGGGCTCGAGTGAACGCCTCGCGAACCGGGGGCTCGATGCTGCTGGTCATGGACGTCGGCAACACCAACACCGTCCTCGGCGTCTACGACGGGACGAAGCTCGTGGCGCACTGGCGCCTGACGACGGTCCGCGATCGGACCGTGGACGAGTACGGCATCCTGGCAAGAAATCTCCTGACGCTGGCGCACCTCGAGGCGGACACGATCGCCTCCATCATCATCGCCTCGGTCGTGCCGCCGCTCGACGGCGTCCTCGAGGCGATGGCGCGGAATTACTTCGGTCTCAAGCCCCTGTTCGTCGAGCCGGGCGTGAAGACCGGCATGCCGATCCTCTACGACAACCCGCAGGAGGTCGGCGCCGATCGCATCGTCAACGGCGTCGCGGCGTTCGAGCGCTTCCACCAGGCGGTGATCGTCGTGGACTTCGGCACCGCCACCACCTTCGACGCCATCTCCGCGAAGGGGGAGTACCTCGGTGGCGCCATCGCGCCCGGGCTCAACGTCTCCGCCGAGGCGCTGTTCGCCCGGGCGGCGCGGCTGCCGCGCGTCGACGTGCGGAAGCCGCCGCGCGTCATCGGCCGCAACACCACGCACAGCCTGCAGTCGGGGCTGTTCCACGGCTACCTGGCGCTGGTCTCCGGGATCCTGCTGCGCATGCGCGCCGAGATGGGGGAGCCGGTGAAGACCATCGGCACCGGCGGGCTCTCGGCCGCGCTCAAGGACGAGCTGGCGGGGCTTCTGGACGACGTCGATCCGAACCTCACCCTCGAAGGACTGCGCCTCCTCCACGAACGCAACCAATGACCGCGGGGAGCGACCCCGGGCCGGAGGATCCGTACCTCCTGGCGATCGAGGAGACCTTCAACCGCCGGCGCGGCGCGCCGCATCTGCTGAGCCCGCGCGACTGGGCCCTGGCCGATTCCTGGCGGAAGACCGGCGTGCCGCTGCGCCTGGTGCTGCAGGGGATCGAGAACTGCTTCGACGCCTTCGAGCGGCGCGCACCCGGACCCCGGCGGATCAACTCCCTGTCGTACTGCCGGCAGGAGGTGCTGAGCCTCTACGATCTCTACCTCGGGCTGCACGGCCCCGAGGCCGGCCGCCCGGACGCGACGGCGTCCGACGACGGCGCGTCCCGCCTCGCGAAGCATCTCGTGCGTCTGGTGCGCCGCCTGAAGGAGGCGATGAGGCGCGCCTCGGCCGAAGGACGGGACGCTCTGGTCGGCTCCCTCGCGGAAGCGGTCGCCGAGGTGCGGCGCATGGCGAAGGAGCTGAAAGGATCCGGGCCGGCCGATCCGGCCGCCGTCGAAGCGGCGCTGGACCGGCTCGACGCCGCCCTGCTGGCGCGCGCGCAGGACATCCTGCCCGAGGAGGAGCGCCGGGCCATCGAACGGGAGATCGACGCCGCCCTCGGGTCCGGCGCGGAACGGATGAACGGCGCCGCGCTCACGGCGACCCGCGCCGCGGCACGCTCGCGCCGGCTGCGCCAGCACGCCGGCCTGCCGCGCCTCAGCCTGTTCGATTAGCAGGCCGCCCGATGTCGGCGTGGGCCGAACGGCCCGCTTGATTCCGAAGCGTCCCCTGCGTTAGCGTCACCGGGCCCGCTGGAGAGCCGGCCCCCGGAGTCCTTCCGTGCGCGGGTCCGGCGAATCCAGGCCTCTCCTCTCGCACTCCTCGCGCCGGGCCTTCGGCTTCGCGTTCGCGTGCGCCGCCGGTGTGGTCTGCGCGCGCGCCGACTCGCTCAAGACAATCTTTCTGGCGATCGGAGCGCTGCTCGTTCCCGCCCTGCTCTGCGCCCTGGGCCAGCGGCGCTCTCCCTGCGTTCCCGCCGCCGCCCCCAGGCCCGGATCCGCGCTGGCGCGCGCGGGCGTGGTCCTGGCGTTCTGCGCCGCCGGCTGGAGCAGCGCTGTTCTGGAGATCCGCCGCGACCCGGCGCCGGAGCTGCTCGCCGCCTGGTCGGGCCGCGGCTTCGCCGAGCAGCGCACTCCGGTGGTCGTCCGCGGCACCGTCGTCGATGTGGAACGTTCCGACAGCGATCGCGTCGTGCTCGTGCTGCGCACGATCGCCCCGCTTCCGGAGGCCACGGCCGCGGAGCGCTTCCGGCTGCCGGAGGGTTTCGGCGTGCGTCTGACCGTTCCGGTCCTCCCGGACGAGGGAGTTCCCTGGGAGATCGGCGATCGCCTGGAGACGACCGCGCGCCTCGGGCCACCGCGCTCCTGGCGCAACCCGGGAGGATTCGATTACGGCGCCGCGCTGCGCACGCGGGGTGTGTCGTTGTCCGGATCGATCAAGAGCCCCCGGCTCGTCGAGCGGCTCGGACGCTCGCCCGCCTGGCGTCTCGCCGGGCCGCGGCTGCGGCGGCGCCTGGTGACATCGCTCCAGGCGGCGGCGCCGGACAGGCGCGCGACGGCCGATTTTCTCCTCGCGCTGCTCCTCGGCGAGCGGCAATCGCTCGACCCGGAGCTCGAAGACCGCCTGAAGCGCGCGGGCGTCTACCACATCCTGGCCTTGTCGGGATTCAACGTGGCGCTCGTCGCGGGGACGGCCGGCTGGCTGCTCCGGCTGTTCGTGCGCCGTCCCTCGAGGCGTCGCGCGGCGATCCTCCTGGTGCTCGCCGTGTACGGGCTCGTCGCCCGTCCCGGCGGCTCGATCCTGCGGGCGACGCTGATGGGCGTGGCGCTTTTGATCGCGCGACAGGCGGGGCGTTCCGGAGGCGCGACCGCGAGCCTCGCGACGTCGGCCACTCTGCTTCTCCTGCTGCGTCCCGCGTGGCTCGCCGATCCCGGCTTCCAGCTCAGCTACGCCGCGACGCTCGGCCTCCTGTTCGGCGTCCGTCCCGCGACTCCCGGCCTCGATGCCCCCGCGGCAGCCGGCCGCGTTCCCGGCCGGCGCGCGATGGCGTGGCTCGGGAGCCAGGCGTGGAGCTCCCTGCGCGTCTCGGCGGCGGCGCTCGCCGCCACCGCCCCTCTGACGGCGCGGCATTTCCAGAGCGTGACGCTCGCGGGACTGGTGGCCAACGTCGTCGCCGTGCCCATCGCCTCCCTCGGTCTCCTGGTCGCCCTGGTCGCGGCGCCGCTGGCGATCCCCTGGCCTTCCGGGGCCGGCGCGCTGGTCGCCGTGGCGGCGCCTCTCGTCGCCGGGCTCGATCGCAGCGCCGCCATCGCGGCGGATCTCCCCGCCGCGTCGTTTTTCATCCAGCCGCCGTCGTGGGGGATGGTGGGGCTCCTCCTGGTGCTGACGGGCGCAGCGGCCCTCGCGAGCCGCCCCGTCTCACGTCGCGCTCTCTTCACCCTGGCCACGGTCGTTGCCCTGCTTCTCGCCGGGCGCGGCCGCGATCCGAAGCCTCCCGGTCGGCTGGATTTCGTCGCCTTCGACGTCGGGCAGGGAGACGCCCTCCTGGTGCGGACGCCGCAGGGCCGCACCCTCCTCGTGGATGCCGGCGGACTGCCGCGCGGCGACTTCGACGTCGGAGCACGCGTCGTCGCGCCGGCCCTGCGCGCCCTCGGGGTGCTCCGCCTCGATCTCCTCGTCGTCACCCACCCGCACCAGGACCATCTCGGCGGCGCCCCGGCGATCGTCCGGCTGTTCCGCCCCGAGGCGGTCTGGATCGGCGCCTCGGGATTCGACGACCCGCGACTCGGGGCGCTCGAAAAGGCGGCGGAGGAATGCGACGCGCGGCTGCTCCTGCCGCAGCGCGGGCTGGTCACCCATTTCGGCGGCGTGAGGCTGGAGGTGCTCAACCCCGTGCCTCACCGGGAGGCACGCGCCCGCGCCGGCCGATCCGGCAACGATCAGTCCCTCGTCCTCAGGCTTCGGCACGGGCGACGGAGCCTCCTCCTCACGGGCGACATGGAAGGACCCGCCGAGTCGAGCCTCCTCGCCGAGGGTCGCCCGGTCGCGGCGGACCTCCTGAAGGTGGCCCACCACGGCAGCGACACCTCCACCGGGGAGCCGTTCCTCGAGGCGGTGGCGCCGGGGACTGCCATCGTGTCGGCCGGGCTGTTCAACCCGTGGGGGCATCCTTCGCCGCGGGTGCTGCGACGCCTGCGGGCGAACGGGGTGCGCGTCTTCCGGACCGACGAGGACGGCGCCGTCCGCGCCCGCACCGACGGCCTGGCGCCGTGGCGACTCGATCTCCTAGGGAAACAGGAGAACGCCGAAGACTTCGGGGGCCATCGGAAAGAAGGTCAGCAGGAACAGCACGAGCCCGAAGATGGCGACGGCGGTGCGCCGGGCGCCGAGCGGCTCGACCGAATCGAGAGGACGCGGATGACGCAGGCCGATGAGCCAGAAGAGCACCCCGAACACGATGAGGTGGGCCCCGCCGGTCAGGAAACCGAGGAGGACGAGGACCGGCGTCCCGAAGCGGGAGACGATCCCGTGCACGCGCGGCGAGATGGCGTACAGCATGTGGCCGCCGTCGAGCTGGCCTACCGGCAGCAGGTTCAGGGAGGTCGCGAACAACCCGAACCAGGCGGCGACGAAGAGGGGGTGCAGGTGGATCGAGGCCCCCTGCGCCGGATCGAAGAACAGGGGATACAGCAGCGACAGGAGCAGGCAGGAGGGGAGACCGATCTCTCCGGGCGCGGGCGGCGCGTTCGTCGGCGTCGACAGCGCGAGGCCGAAGGCGAGGACCGGGAGGAGGGCCACGAACCCCGCGATCGGCCCGGCGACTCCGACGTCGAAGAGCGCCCGGCGCGTCGGGAAGGGAGCCCGGATGCGGATGACGGCTCCGAAGGTTCCGAAGAGATTCACTCCGGGAAGGAAGTAGGGGAGGGACGCGTCGATCCGATAGAGGCGACAGGCGATGTAGTGCCCCATCTCGTGGCACCCGAGGATGAACAGCGCGGACACCGAATACGGAAGCCCGGCGGTCCACGCGGCGGGATGCCGGAGGATCCGCGTCAGGAGGGCCAGCGAGAACGGAGCGTCACCTGCGAGCACCGTCCCGACGAGGGTGGTCGAGCAAAGCGTCACCAGGAGGAGCCCGGCATGGAGCCACGGAGACGAGCGCTTCCGGACCCTCAGACCGGGGAAAGCCTGGGTCGGCGCCCCGACGTCGAGGCGATCCGGAACGGGACCGTCGTTCAATGGAACTACCTGAGGTTGCGGAGGTTCTTCCCGGGCTTGAACCGGATCGTCTTGCCCGGGGGGATGCGGACTTCCGTCCCGGTGCGGGGGTTCCGGCCGATCCCCTTCTTGCGCGGCTTGACCTGGAACACTCCGAAGCCGCGCAACTCGATCCGTTCGCCCCGGCGCATCGACTCCTTCATGGCGTCGAGGATCGCTTCCACGGCGACCACGGCGCGGACCCGGGTGATTTCCGCCGTCCGCGCAACATTATTAATGATGTCGCTCTTGATCACGCCACTTCCCCCGTCTCCCCACAGACCGGCCAGGCTGGCCGGAGTATAGGAGGTAAGTAGCGGGCTGTCAACCCTTTGCAGCGGTCATCCCGTGCTAAGATGCGCCTCCCCGCCGCCCCTGCGGCGGACCTTCGATCCCGATGCCGCGTCCCATCGTCGCCATCGTCGGCGCTCCCAACGTCGGCAAATCGACCCTGTTCAACCGCCTGCTCGGGCGGCGGCAGGCGATCGTCGCCGACGAGCCGGGGGTGACCCGGGACCGGCTCACCGCCGAGGCGGAGATCGGCGCCCGGGGCGTCACCCTCGTGGACACGGGCGGCGTCTCCGCGGGAGACTCCGACGACCTCGTCCGGCGGGTCCGGGAGGAATCGCTGAAGGCGGCCGAGATGGCCGACGTCATCCTCTTTGTCATCGACGGGCGGGCCGGTGTGACCGCCGCCGACGAGAACGTGGCGCGCCTGCTGCGCAAGTCGGCGCGGCGGGTGGTCCCGGTCGTCAACAAGATCGACAGCCGGTCCCAGGAGGGGTTCGAGTTCGAGCTGTACCGTCTCGGCTTCGAGGAGGTGCTGCCGCTCTCGGCCGAGGAGGGGCGCGGGCTCATCGAACTGGTCGAGCGGATCGAGGCCCTGCTTCCCGAGGAACAGCACGAGCCGGAGGCCCCCGGGGTCGCGATGGCCATCGTCGGCCGGCCCAACGTCGGCAAGTCCTCGCTCTTCAACCGCCTGTTGAAGGACGAGCGGTCGGTCGTCTCCGACCAGCCCGGCACGACGCGCGATCCGGTGGACGCCACCTTCCAGTCGAGGGAGACGCTTTACCGGGTCGTGGACACCGCCGGCATCCGCCGCCGCATCACCGGGGCCGACAGCCTGGAGTGGGTGAGCGTGCTGAAGGCGCGGCAGGCGCTGGAGCGGGCGTCAGTCGCCATCGGCCTCGTGGACGCCACGCTCGGCATCGAGCACCAGGACCGGGCCCTCCTCGGCCTCATCATCGAGGTGCGCAAGCCCGCGGTGCTCGGAGTGAACAAGATCGATCTCGTGGCCGGCGGACCGGAGGGGCGGCGCAAGCGCCTCGACGATCTGCGCGAAGGGCTGCGCTTCGCCACGCACATCCCGGTGGTGCCGCTGTCCGCCAAGACCGGCGAAGGGGTCGGCACCCTCCTCGGGACGCTCGACCGGCTGCGCGAGGAGAGCGCGCGACGCTTCCCGACGCCCGAGCTCAACCGCGCCCTCGAGTCGATCCTCGCCGAGCGCCAGCCCCCTTCGGATCATGGGCACGCCGTGCGGCTGCACTACATCTCGCAGGCGCCCGGCGGGCCGCCGCGCTTCGTGGTCTTCGGCAACGGGCGGAAGATCGCCGCCGACTACCGCCGCTTCATGGAGCACCGGCTGCGCGATCGGCTCGGCCTGGCGCACGCGCCGATTACATTGTTGTTCCGCCGCCGTTCGCGTTGACCATCTCCGGAGCGGATGCTATATTCCCGCCGCCTCCGGAGCGCGGATGGTCCTTTTCAACTACTCGACCCGCGAACTCACCGCCAAAATCGTCTACTACGGCCCCGGTCTCTGCGGGAAGACGACCAATCTGCAGTTCATCTACGGCTCGCTCCCCGACAACGTCAAGAAGGGGAAGATGCTGTCGCTCGCGACCAAGACCGACCGCACCCTGTTCTTCGACTTCCTGCCGATCGAGCTCGGGATGATCCGCGGCATGCGCACGCGCGTGCAGCTCTACACCGTCCCCGGACAGGTCTTCTACAACTCGACGCGGAAGCTCGTGCTCAAGGGGGCCGACGGGGTCGTCTTCGTCGCCGACTCGCAGGCGAAGATGATCGAGGCCAACATCGAGGCGTACCGCAACCTCGAGGAGAACCTCAAGGAGATGGGGATCCGCATCGAGGAGATCCCGCTGGTCATGCAGTTCAACAAGCGCGACCTGCCGAATCTCTGCTCGATCGAAGAGATGAACACCCGCATCAACCGGCACAACGCCCCGTTCTACGAGGCGGTGGCGATGACCGGCATCGGCGTCGAGGACACGCTCAAGGCGATCACCAAGCTGGTCCTCAACAACCTCTCGGCGAAATACCGCCTGGACGAGGCGGGCGCGACGCGCCCCGCCGGCGCCCCGGCGCCCGCCGCGGCCGCCGCGACGCGACGCGCCGGCCACGACGCGCCGGCTTCCGGGCCTCCGGAAGACCGCGCCCTCGACGCGCTCGACGCCACGGCGCCGATGCGCGATCGCCGCGGCCCGGCCCGGCCCACGGCGGCGCCCGAGGAGGACGTCATCGAGCTCACCGACGAGGTGTCGTCGGGAGACAGGGAACGGGAGCCGGAGCCGTTCCAGGTCGAGCGGATCCCGGAGCACCCGCGGCCCGCCACGGTGACCGTGCATCCCGCCGCCGTCCGCCCGGTCCCGCGCCCGGCCCAGCCGGGGCCTCGTTCCGCTCCGGTCCTGGCGCTGGAGCCGGATCCCTTCGACGATCCGGAGCCGATCGATCTCGATGATCCGCTCGAGGAGCCGGTCCCGAGCGTCGCGGTCTCGGCCGGGAGCCGCGAGGTCGAGGTGCCATTGTCGATCGAGGTCGCCGGCCGCACCGTGCAGATCCGCCTGAGGATCCAGGTCCGCCTGTCGGATTGATGTCGTCGTTGCCGCGCGGACCGGACCCGGACGGTCCCGCTCCGCGTCCCCCGTCCACGAGCACCCTGCCGCCGCTGCGCCCCGCGCCGGGCCGCCGCGAGATCGTCCTCGTCCTTGGCCTGGTGTTCGTCCTCGAGCTGGCGCTCGGCTTCGCGCTGCTGCTCGCCGGCCTGCGGACGAGTCTGCTCGTGACGCAGGCGCTCGCCTTCGCGTTGCCGCCGGTGTGGGCGCTGCGGCTCTTCTACCTCGATCGGCGCTCCGTCCTGCCGTTCGGCCTCCCCACGCCGCGGCACGTCACGGCGGCGGTGTTCGGCACCATCGGGCTGAACCATCTGCTGACCTTCTACGGCGCCTGGCAGGAGCGCGTGTGGCCGCAGCCCGAGGCCCTGCGCGCCTCGACCGAAGCGCTCCTCCAGTCCGAGGGCACGCTCGATCTCCTGACGCTGCTCGTCGCCATCGCCATCGTCCCGGCTTTCTGCGAGGAGATCCTCTTCCGCGGCTTTGTCCAGTCGGGGCTGGTGCGGCAGGCGGCGCGCCCGTGGACCGGCGTGGTCGCGACCGCCGTGGTCTTCGGCCTGTTCCACCTGGACCCGTGGCGCTTCCTGCTGGTGGTCCCGCTCGGGATCTTCCTCGGCTGGCTGCGCGAGACCTCGGGCTCCCTGTGGCCGGCGATCCTGGCGCACGCACTCAACAACACGCTGACCGTCGCCTTCACGTCGGCGGGCCTCGCGGCGTCCGACCGCGCGCCCGGAAACGCCGCGACCGCGCTGCTCGCCGCGGGGCTCGTGACGCTGGCGCTGTTCGCGGGGCGCAGGCGTCCCGGAAGGCCCGCGGACCGCGTGCTATAATCCGCCGCTTTTCGGGAGACTTTTCGATGACGCCGCGCCGCCTGATCCCGCTGTTCGCCCTGATCGTCGCGTTCGCCGCGGCACCGCCGTTCACGGCGCAGGAACCGCCGGCTCCCGGCGTGCAGTTCACCGCCTATCCCTCGTACGGCGCCAAGTTCGACAGCGGCAGCGGCAAGTTCTCGCTCGTGACCAACATGCTCGTCTACAACCTGAGCGGCAAGACGGTCACCGACGTCACCTTCAAGCAGGCCTATCCCGATGGCGTCACCGTCAAGGAGACGTTCCAGCGCGAACTCGGGACCGAGGCCACCGGTGAGACCTCGTCGGCGCGCAAGGTGGAGGGCAACGCCTTCTACGCCAGCATGCCGACGTGGAAGAACCGCCAGTACGTCGTCATCTTCAACGAGCTGGAGATGGCGCGCCGCCTCAACAACATCACCTTTCCGGGCGTGGAGATCTCCTACACAGACGCCGAGGGCAAGCGGCAGACCGCGAAGCTCGCCGACAACACCTACGACCTGTTCATCTATTCGAACGTCGTCGGCGACCTCAACCGCTTCCTGAAGAAGTACAACAAGATCGACCTCGATTTCGTGAAGGCGACCCCGAACCGCAAGGAGTGGGAGTTCGCGCCCGTCGTCGCCAGCGCCCGCGGTCGCTTCCCGACCGGAGTCATCGGCACCTTCCCGGGTTCGGACGACTATTCCGGCTACTTCCGCATCCGCACCGGGCCCCCCGGCGACATGCTGCAGCTCGTGGTCAAGTACGACCAGACCCAGAAGACCGACGCGATCACCACCGAGGACGCGGCGATGTCGCAGCTCCGCGACCTGCTCAAGTGGTGCGGCGAGTTCGAGATGGTGCCCGAGGGCCTCAAGGTCACCCCGGGCAAGTGGAAGAACTACAAGGACGCCTTCGTCGTGGGCGGCCAGTGGAAGGACACCATCGCCAAGCGCCTCGGCGGGGGACCGCTCACCGCCCGGGTCTTCTGGGGACCGCGCGAGGACGTGCAGTACACCGTCCTGGGCCTCGGCCACGGGCGCGGCCTGATGGAGAAGAGCCTCGACGCCAATCCCGAGAAGGAGGCGGCGCTCCTCAAGGAGCTCGACGCCCTGATCGAAACCTTCCGGTCGGACATCGTGCCGTCGGCGTTCGATCGCCGGCACTGAACACCGGCCCGCCGCCTGCAGTACAATGCCTCCGCTCCGAGCGGACCCCCATCCTCTTTAATAACTGGAGACGCCGACCGAGATGAAAAAACCCGCCGACGTGTTGAAACTGGCGAAGGATCAGAACGTCCGAATCGTCGACCTGCGGTTCATGGACCTCCCGGGAATGTGGCAGCACTTCTCCGTGCCGATCGGCCAGCTGAGCGAGTCGTCCTTCGAGGACGGCTTCGGCTTCGACGGATCGAGCATCCGCGGCTTCCAGGCGATCAACGAAAGCGACCTGCTGGTCGTGCCGGACGCCGAGACCGCCTTCCTCGATCCCTTCACCGAGATCCCGACCCTCGACCTCATCTGCAACATCTTCGAGCCGATCACCAAGCAGCGCTACGCGCGCGACCCGCGGGCGCTGGCGCAGCGCGCCGAGGCCTACCTGCAGTTCACCCGCATCGCCGACACCTGCTACTTCGGCCCCGAGGCCGAGTTCTTCATCTTCGACGACGTGCGCTTCGACCAGAAGGCGAACTGCGGCTACTACTTCCTCGACTCGATCGAGGGGCAGTGGAACTCCGGCAAGGAGGAGGGGCCGAACCTCGCCCACAAGCCGCGGCACAAGGAGGGGTACTTCCCGGTGCCGCCGAGCGACCACTTCCAGGACCTGCGCTCCGAGATGGTGATCAATCTCGAGCGCTGCGGCCTGACCGTCGAGGCGCACCACCACGAGGTGGCGACCGGCGGACAGATGGAGATCGACATCCGCTTCAACACGCTGGTGCGCTCCGCCGACAACCTGGCGATCTACAAGTACGTCGTGAAGAACACGGCGCGGCGCCGCGGCCACACGGTGACCTTCATGCCGAAGCCGCTGTTCGGCGACAACGGCAGCGGCATGCACTGCCACCAGAGCCTCTGGAAGGGGGGCAAGAACCTCTTCGCGGGGGAGGGGTACGGCGGCTTCTCGGAGATGGGGCTGCACTACATCGGCGGGCTCCTGAAGCACTCGCCGGCGCTCGCGGCCATCATCGCGCCGACGACGAACTCCTACAAGCGGCTGACCCCGGGCTTCGAGGCGCCGGTGAACCTGGCGTACTCGCGGCGCAACCGCTCCGCCGCCATCCGCATCCCGATGGTGTCGGCGAACCCGGCGGCCATCCGGCTGGAGTACCGGCCGCCGGACCCGTCGGCCAACGCCTACGTCGCCTTCGCGGCGATGCTCATGGCGGGGCTCGACGGGATCGAGAAGAAGATGGATCCCGGCAAGCCCCTCGACAAGGACATCTACGGGCTCAGCCCCCAGGAGCTGAAGAACGTTCCGGCGATGCCCGGCTCGCTGGAGCAGTCGCTCAACAACCTCGAGGCCGATCACGACTTCCTCCTCAAGGGGGACGTCTTCACCGAGGACATGATCCGGCTGTGGATCGACTACAAGCGGGAGCGCGAGGTGAACCCGATGCGCCTGCGCCCGCACCCGTACGAGTTCGCCCTGTACTACGACATCTGAGACACGGCGGCCCCGCCGCCCCGGCGATCCCTCCGCGGGATCGCCGGGGCGCGGCGGCGCCTCCTGAGGTGGCCGCATGAGCCCGCCCGCCGCTCCCGGCGCCGGCCCGCTCGCCCGGTTCGTCTCCGAGAAGCGCGCCCGCGGTCTCGCTCCCCATCTCGCCCGACTGCCCGATCCCGCCGCCGCGCTCGCCCTGCTCGAGCGCCTGGCCGAAAGCGGCCCGCTCCCCGACGATCCGGTCCGGCTGCACGCGCTCCTGACCATCGGCGGGTGCAGCCCGTGGCTCGCGGGCCTGCTCGAGCAGGACCCGGAGGCGCTCGACGTCCTCCCCGCGAGCGGCCAGGCCGAGATCGCCGCCACCCGCGACGATCTCGAGCAGGAGCTGGCGCGCTTCGAGTTCCGGCGCTCGAACCTCGATCTGCCCGCGCTCCTGCGCCGCTTCAAGGAGCGCGCGTACCTGCGCATCGCGGTCGCCGACTTCGAGCGCAGCACCGATCTCGCCGGCGTGGTGCGGGCGCTGTCGCTCCTCGCCGACGTCCTGCTCGACCGCGCCGTGCGCTCGGCGCGCGCGCGCCTCGAGGCGAAGCACGGCGAGCCCGTGGCGAGAAACGACCGCGGCGAGATCGAGCCCTCCGGGTTCGTCGTCCTGGCGCTCGGCAAGCTCGGCGGCGAGGAGCTGAACTACAGCAGTGACATCGACCTGGTCTACCTGTTCGATCGCGACGGGGAGACGCGGGGGATGGGCGCGGCCGGGGACGGCGTCATCCCGAACCGCGCCTTCTTCGTGCGCCTGGCATCGGAGGTGACCCGGCTCATCGGCGACGCCTCGCTCGGCGGCGCGGTGTTCCGGGTCGATCTCAACCTTCGTCCGGGCGGGCGCGACGGCGACCTGGCGATCTCCCTCAACGCCGCCGTCGCCTACCACCGCAACTGGGCCGAAGGCTGGGAGCGCCAGGCTCTCGTCAAGGCCCGGCCCGTCGCCGGGGATCTCGAGCTCGGCCGCCGTTTCCTCGCCCTGGTCGAGCCGCTCGTCTACACGGTGACACCGGATCCGTCCCTGGCGCTGGCGATTGGAGCCATGAAGGATCGGATCGACGCGCGCCTGAGCGAGAGCGGACACGGCGAGCGCGACGTCAAGCTGGGGCGCGGCGGGATCCGCGAGCTCGAATTCGCCGTGCAGGCGCTGCAGATGGAGCGCGCCGGCCGCGATCCCTGGCTGCGGCAGGGGAACACGCTCCTCGCGCTGCACCGGCTCGCGACCCGCGGACTCCTCGGGGTGGCGGAGTACGCCGCCCTCGGCGAGGCCTACACCTTCCTGCGCGATCTCGAGCACCGCCTGCAGCTCGGGAGGAACCGTCAGACGGCGCTTTTGCCCGCCGACCCCGCCGCCTTCCCGCCGCTCGCCCGCTCGCTCGTCCTGCCGCACGAGCCACGGTCGGACGAGGCGGAGGCGTTCGCTTCGGACCTCGAGCGCCACCGCACCGCCGTGCGCGCCTTCTACGACTCGGTGATTGGCCGCGCCGCCCAGCGCGCCTTCGGCGCCGACGGGCCCGACCTCCTGCTCGACCGGATGGACGACGAGGGGCTGCTGACGCGGCTCACCGCCGCCGGCTTCGCCGACGGGACGGCGCTGCTGAAGCCCTTGCAGTCGTTGCGGCGCCTGCTGCAGCCCGCGCGCCTGGAGCCGTTCGTCGCCCAGGCATTGCGGCGAACGACCCCGGCGCTCCTGCAGGCGGCCCTCGAGTCGCCGAGCCCGCGCCGGGCGCTGGCCCACCTCGAAAACCTCTTCTCGGCGCTGGTCGCCGAGCCGGAGACGTTCCGCCGCGTCATGGAGCGGCGCGACCGGCTGGCGCCGATGGTGCGCCTCGCCGGCCGCAGCGAGCTGTTCGCCGCGCTCCTGCGCCGCCACCCGGACCTGGTGGCCACGCTCGACGACGGCGCCCGTCTCGTCCGCGGCCCCGATCCTCATGAGAGGGAGACGGGGCTCGCCTCCGCCCTGAACGACGCTCCCGCGGGCGGGGAGGCCGCGGCGCTGCGCCGCTGGCACCAGTCCGAGCTGGCCGGCATCGTGCTGCGCGATCTGAACCGCCAGACCGGCCTGCGCGACAGTCTGCGCCAGCTGACCGACCTGGCCGATTGCACCCTCGACGCCTGCCTGGCGCTCGCCCGCGACGAGGTCTTTCCGGGCGCGCCCGAGGCCGCACCCCGCATCGGCGCCATCGGCCTGGGCCGGCTCGGGTCCTGCGAGATCGACTACGACTCCGATCTCGACCTGCTCTTCGTCTGCGATCCGGGCGAGGGCGACGCGGCCGAGCGGCGGGCGGCGGCGAGCCGTGTGTGCGAGGCGGCGGTCCGCCTCCTCTCGACCCTGAGCCGCGACGGCATGCTGTACCAGGTCGATCTGCGCCTGCGCCCGTCCGGCAGCAAGGGAGATCTGGTGACGTCCGAGGCGGGGCTCTCGGCCTACTTCGAGCGCGATGCCGACATCTGGGAGCTGCAGTCGTTCCTCAAGGCGCGCCCGTCGGGCGGCGACCTGGATGTGGCGCACGCCGCCGTTCGCCGCTCCGAGACGATCGTTCTCGCCCGGGGCGCGGCGATTCCTCCGGCGCAGCTCGCGGCGGCGGTGTCCGACATGCGGCGACGCCAGCGCGCGGAGCGCGGCGGCGCGCCCGGAGCGCGGCGCCACAAGCACGGGGCGGGCGGGTTGTCCGATATCGACTTCGCGATCGAGTTCCTGCAGCTGCGCCACGGCATCCCGGGACCTGCCGGGAAGGACACGCGCCGCATGCTCGAGCACCTGCACCGGCACGGACACCTGGCGGACGAGCCATTCGCGGCGCTGTACGAAGGAGACCGCTTCCTGCGCCACCTCGACCACGCCCTGCGCCTGATCCACGGCCGGGTGATCGAGGGGCTCCCGGAGGATCCCGCCCGTCTGGAGGAAGTGGCGGCGCTGCTCGATCGGCTGAAGACCCGCCCGACCGGCGCCGGGCTTCCCGAGCTCTTCGACCAGCGCACCGCCGCGGTGCGCCGCGCCTTCGAGACGATCCTCGCCGGCTCCTAGCCCGCATTCCTCACCGGGCTAGCGGGTGGAGCGGGACGACGAGCCGCGCACCACGAACTCGCGCATGATCGGCGCGGCGCTGTTGCCGGCGCGGTCGATCGCCGTCACCACGAGGCGGTGCGTTCCCGCGGTGAGCGTCAGACTCTCCACGACCTTCGAGAGACCGCGATCCGGATCGAACTCGGAGACGAGCCTCCGCCCGTCCAGCTCGAAGCGCACGCCGTCCCAGTCGATCCCCTTGCCGGCGTCGCTGGCGCGTGCGGAGAGCGACGGCCGCGTCCCGACCGTGCGCCCGGAAGAAGGATCCACGTCGGAGACGAGCGGCGCGGCGTCGTCACGAAGCAACGCGAACCGGCCGTAGCGGCGGAAGGTCTGGACCAGGGAGCCCGACTCCAGGCGGTCGCCTTCATAACCCCAGCGGCCGCTGCCGGAGTCGAAGCGGAAGACGCCCGTCTTCTCCGGCGGCGTCCCCGCCGCCAGCGGAAACCCCACTCGTCCGGCCGCATCGAGACTTTCCCCGTCCGGCAGGAGCTCCACGGCGGGGGAGAGCGCCACGAGGCCCGCAGGCACCGCCGGCGCATCGGTGACGCGCACCACGAGCGGCCCGGTGAAGAAGCGGGCGCCGGCGGGAAGATCGACGAAATACCCCTCGCCGTCGCGCCGCAGGCCGGTGGCGCGATCGACGACGTCGATCGACGCCGCTCCGGCCGCCTCGAGAAGGCGGGTCCTTCCTCCGGTCCCGAGGAGGGACAGGTCGGACCATGCGAGCCCAGCCGCGAACTGGCCGGACGCAAGCCGGCGCCACGCGGGGACGCCGTCTCCGGCCGGCCCGGCCGCAAGCGCGGCAGCCGCTGCTTCCCCGTCCCCGGTCCGCAGATCGAGGAAGCGCGGCAGGGCCTCCGCCTGCAGCGCGGCTCCCGTGGACCCGCTCGAGGTCGACGCCGTCGCCGCGGTCGCATCGCGCGCCGGGACGTCCATCCGGATCGTCGCCGCGGCGCCGCTCCAGCCTCCCGACGACGATCGCGCCCGGATGACCAGGCGATGCTCGCCCGCCGGGAGCACGAACGATCCGGCGGGCCCGTCACCTGGGTTCGTCGCGGCGCGCGGATCGACGGCGAGGGCGTTCCCCGGGAGCAGCCCCAGCCGGTAGGCATAGCGCGCCGGACCGAGACGGCTGTCGCGGTGATCGAACAGAAGTCCAGCCTGCGGCCCCTGGTCGAAGCCGAAGCGCTGCGGATCGAACCGATAGACCGGCGTCCCGTCGATCGACGCCTCGAGAAAGCCGATGCCGGCGCGGCCACCGCCGCTCGGATCCCAGGCGGAGACGGCGGCGTCGAAGGCGCCGCTGACGCCGATCGGACGCTCCGCCTCGAAGACGCCGTCGCGCCGCCGCAGCTCGACGCGCGCGGTCCGCAGCCGCCCGTCGAAGAAGGTCCCCGGCGCGGCGGCCGTCAGGATCAACGTCTCGAAGGCGGGAGCCGGTCCCGAGGACGGTCGCGGCAGCCCCGCTGCGAACGGATCGATCGGTCGATCCTCCGCATCGCGGAGCTCGACGTGCAGGTGCGGCGGCCCGACCCCCGACTCGCCGCTGTACGCCACCACCTGGCCGCGCCGCACCGGCACCCCCGGTTCGAGCTCGATGTTGCCGGGGAAGCGGTTGCCGGATTCCTTCCGGCGGCGCTCGACGCGGGTCTCGAGGTGGAGGGTGCGCTCGTCGTAGCGATCGAGATGGCCGTACACCACCCGGCGCCCGTCGCGCAGGCGCAGGTAGAGGGCGCGGCCGTAGCCGCGCCATTCCACCTTGAGGCGATACACCTCGCCGTCCCCGAGGGCGCGCACCGGCAGGCCGACGGCCCCCCCGGTCGAGAGGTCGAGCCCGGCGTGCAGGTGGTCGTAGCGGTATTCGCCGAAGGCCGAGACGATCTCCCGCGGCGTCCGCTCCAGGGGCCAGAGCAGCTCGCCGCGAGGCCAAGCCTCTGCGGGCGCGACCTTCGCGGCCGGCACCTGGGTCGAGGCCTGAGGGTCGGCGGGCGGTGGGGCGGCGGATCCCGGCGTCGCGCCGAGCACCAGGACGGCCAGCAGACCGGCGGCGGCGCGCGTCTCCCGCGGCGGGCGACGTCGGACGTGGGGACGGCGCGGCATCGTGCGATTCTACCCGGCGCCGGCGTCTCCGGCCGCTGTTTGACACGCCGGAAACCGTCGCACTATCATCCGCCCGCGTCGCGTCGCGAGGACGCTGCGCGTCCCTTCACACCCACATGGCCTCGGACCCGTTCAAGAACCTGACCATCCGCCGCAAGGCGGGGGAGACCATCTTCACCGAGGGCGACCTCGGGAGCGAGATGTACGTCGTCCAGTCGGGAGAGGTCCGCCTGTTCCGGATGCGCGAGGGGATCAAGCAGGAGCTGGCGATCCTCGAAAAGGGGGACTTCTTCGGCGAGCTGGCGGTCCTCGAGGGCCTGCCCCGCACGTCGTGCGCCGAGGCGCTCAAGGACGCGGAGCTGATCGAAATCAACAGCACGACGTTCGACCGGATGATCCGGGCGAACATCGAGATCGCCGTCCGCATGCTGCGCAAACTGAGCAACCGGCTGCAGGAGGCGACCCACAAGCTGGAGGCGCTGGCCCAGGCGCCCGCCGCCGGCCGCGCTGCCGCCGCGGCCGCGGAGCCGGTGGACATGGATCGACCCCCGGATCCTCCGCCCCCGCCGCCGGCGCTGATCCCCGAGGTGTCGCCCGCGCCGGCTCCCGCCGCCGCGCCGGCGCCTTCGCGCGGGGCGGCTCCGCCGCCCGCCACAGGCCCCGCCGGCATCCCCGATGTCGCCGTGCCGAAGGGCGCGCTCGCGATTCTGGTCCTCGAAGGGGGCAGCAAGATCTTCACGATCGCCGCGGCCGCCGCCGTCATCGGGCGCTACGACCCGGTCACCGGGCAGCGTCCCGAGATCGACCTGACGCAGGTGGACATCAATCGCTCGGTGTCGCGCCGGCACGCCCGCCTGCAGCACCAGGACGGCGCCTTCTACCTTTCGGAGGAAGTCGGAGCGCTCAACGGCACGCTGGTGAACGGCCGGCGGCTGGTGCCGGGCCAGCCGCAGGTGCTCGCGCCGGGTGACCGCATCGCCGTCGGCATGGTGGCGCTCGTCTACAAGGCGGCGTCGTGAGCCGCAAGCGCGTCCTCTCGGGCTTCCGGCCCACCGGGCCGATGCACATCGGCCATCTCAAGGGGGCGATCGAGAACTGGGTGCGGCTCCAGGAGACGCACGACTGCTTCTTCTGCATCGCCGACTGGCACGCCCTGACGAGCGAGTACGCCGATCCCGGCCGCCTCCCGGAGCACATCGAGCAGATGGGGCTCGACTGGCTGGCCTCGGGGCTCGATCCCGCGCGCTCGGTCATCTTCGTGCAGTCGCACGTGCCCGAGCACGCCGAGCTGCACCTGCTCCTGTCGATGATCGTCCCGCTGGGGTGGCTCGAGCGGGTTCCCACCTACAAGGAGCAGCAGGAGCAGATCACCCACCGGGACCTGTCGAACTACGGGTTCCTGGGATACCCCGTGCTGCAGACGGCGGATATCCTCGTGTACCGGGCCCACGCGGTGCCGGTCGGGGAGGATCAGCTGGCGCACCTGGAGCTGTGCCGTGAGATCACCCGGCGCTTCAACAACCTGTACGGCGAGGTTTTCCCGGAGCCGCAGGCGCTGACGACGCCGACGCCGCGCATCCCGGGGACCGACGGTCGCAAGATGAGCAAGTCGTACGGCAACGCCATCAGCCTCACCGACACGCCGGAGGAGATCCGTCAGAAGGTCCTGACGATGGTGACGGACCCGGCGCGCAAGCGCCGCAGCGATCCCGGCAATCCCGACGTCTGCCCGGTCTTCGATCTGCACAAGGCGTTCAGCAGTGAAGCCACCCGGCAGGAGGCGGCGCAGGGCTGCCGGACCGCCGGGATCGGCTGCATCGACTGCAAGAAGATGCTCCTGTCGCACCTCGAGCCGGCCCTGGCTCCGATCCAGGAGCGCCGCCGGGCGCTCGACAGCAACCGCGGACACCTCCACGACGTTCTCGCCGACGGTGCGCGCCGGGCGCGCGCCGAGGCCACCGCCACCATGGAAAAAGTGCGCGAGGCGATGCACCTCTCGCCGCGGAGGCCCGCGTGATCCCGGCGGATCCCGGCGCGACCGAGACCGCTTCCGGGCTGGCCCCGATCCGCGTCGAGGGCTTCAGCGGCCCGCTCGATCTGCTCCTGCACCTGGCGCGCAGCGGCGGCATCGACCTGCGCGGCGTGTCCGTCGTCGAGGTGGCGCGGCAGTGCGACGACTACCTGCGCACCCTCGAGGCGGCCGATCTCGAAGCGGCCGGGGACCACCTGGTGATGGCGGCGACCCTCGTCCACCTCAAGTCCCGGATGCTCCTGCCGGCCGACCCCCAGGAAGGGATCGCGGCGGAGGGGGAAGGGGAGGAGATCCCGGCCCGGCTCGCCGGCCTCGTGCAGGAGCTGCGCAAGGCCGCCGAGCAGCTGCAGGAAAGAGAAGCGGCCATGGAGCTGGTGTACACGCGGCCGGCCGCCGTCGTCGCCGAGTTCGCCGGCGAGGAGGGCATCGAAGCCGACCTCTACGCCCTGGTGCACGCCTTCCAGGGGATCCTGTCGCGCCTCTCGACGGCGGACCGGGAATCGAAACGGATCTCGCGCGAGACGATGAGCCTCATGGACCGGGTCACCTGGCTCATCGATCTGCTGCAGCGCGAGCGGCGGGTGCAATTCAAGTCGCTGTTCGAGGGGATCGCCGATCGCCTCTCCTGCATCGTCACCTTCCTCGCGCTGCTCGAAGTGCTGCGCCTGCGCGTGGCGCGCGCCTACGCGAGCCACGAGCGCGAAGACCTCGTCGTCATCCTCAACGAAGAGCGGGCGGACGCGGACTCCGCGGAGCCCGATGTTCCGGAGCCGCCCGCGGCCGCCGCCCCACCGGAGGAATCGCATGCCTGAGCCCACCCCCCTGCCCGAAACGCCGAAGCTGCGCTCGATCCTCGAAGCGCTCATCTTCGCCGCCGAGGAGCCGCTGACCCTCGACGATCTCGAGGAGCTCTTCCCGGGCGCTCCGAAGGAGACGCTGCAGGAGGCGCTCGACGACGTCGCCTCGCGCTGGGAGACGGAGGATCGCGGGCTCCAGGTGCTGCGCGTGGCGGGCGGCTACCGGCTGACGACGCGCCCGGACCTGGGGGAGTGGGTCAGGGCGCTGTTCCGGGCGCGGAACCGCCGGCGCCTGTCGGGGGCGGCGCTGGAGACGCTCGCCATCGTCGCCTACCGCCAGCCGATCACCACGCCCGAGATCCAGGCGCTGCGAGGCACCGACCCGGCCGGCGTGCTGCAGACGCTCCTCGATCGCCGCCTCCTCAAGGTCGTCGGGCGCAAGAAGGTGGTGGGGAAACCAATGCTGTACGGCACGACGCCGGAGTTCCTGACCCATTTCGGACTCAACACGCTCGCCGACCTCCCGACGCTCGAGGAGTTCGGGGCGCTGGCCACGACGCTCGGGCTGCCGCTGCAGCAGGAGGCGCCCACCTCCACCGGCGCCTTCGAGGAGGAGGACGACGACGGCTCGGGGCATGGTGATGAAGAATTCGAAGATGCGACGGAAAGCGACAGCGAACGCGATGACGACGGCGACGACTCCTAGCCGTTCGCCGGGACACGGGCCGGCTCCCGAGGGGATCCGGCTCCAGAAGGTCCTGGCGGCGGCCGGCATCGCCTCGCGGCGCGAAGCGGAGCGCCTGATCCAGTCGGGACGGGTCGAGGTGAACGACCGCGTCGTGACCACCCTCGGCACCCGGGTCGACCCTCGGCACGATCGGATCCGCGTGGACGGGTCTCAGGTCGGCCGCGCCGAGCACGCCGTCACCCTGCTGCTGCACAAGCCCAAGGGAGTCCTCTGCACCGTGAGCGATCCGCGCGGCCGTCCGACCGTGCTCGACCTGGTGCGCGGCGTGCGCGAGCGCCTCTTCCCGGTCGGCCGGCTCGACTGGAACAGCGAGGGGCTGCTCCTCCTGACCAACGACGGCGACCTGGCGCAGCGGCTGACGCATCCCAGCAACCACGTCGCCAAGACCTATCGCGTCAAGGTGAAGGGGGTGGTGGGGCGACCGGTGCTCGAGCAGGTGCGCCATGGCCTGTTCCTCGACGGGCGCCGCACCCTGCCGGCGCCGGTGCGGCGCATCTCGTCGCAGACGAACACCTGGCTGGAGATCCTGCTCTTCGAAGGACGCAAGAACCAGATCCGCCGCGTCTTCGAGCGGCTGGGGCACCCGGTGCTGAAGCTGCGGCGCACGGCGATTGGCCCCCTGACCGACCGGGACCTGAAGCCCGGTGAATGGCGTCCGCTCACCAGCGCCGAGGTGAAGGCGCTCAGGGAGGGCCGATGAGCCCGCGCATCCCCGATCATGTCCTGCGCATCGCGCCGTACGTGCCCGGCAAGCCCATCGACGAGGCTCGGCGCGAGACCGGATGCGACGACGTCGTCAAGCTCGCGAGCAACGAGAACCCGCTCGGGCCGTCGCCGCGCGCCGTCCAGGCGATCCGCGAGGCGGCGGGGGAGGCGCACCGGTACCCAGACGGCAGCGGTTACGCGCTGAGGCGCGCCCTGGCGGAGAAGCACGGACTGTCGCCGTCGCAGGTGGTGCTGGGGAACGGATCGACCGAGCTCGTGGAGATCCTCGCCAAGACCTTCCTGCACGACCACCGCAATGCGGTGGTCGCCGACCCGGCCTTCATCATGTACCGCATCGCCGTGCTGGCGATGAACGCCTCGCTCGTCTCCGTGCCGCTCCGGGAAGACCGGCACGATCTGGAGGCCATGGCCGCGGCGTGCGACAAGCGCACCGGGCTGGTCTACATCGGCAATCCCAACAACCCCACCGGCACCTACGTCGGGCGCGAGGACTTCGAGCGCTATTTCGCGAAGGTCCCGTCCCAGGTCCTGACCGTCATCGACGAGGCCTACTGCGACTACGTCGAGGGTCGCGACTATCCGGACGGGCTGGAGTTCCTCCGGTCCGGGCGCCACGTCATCATCCTGCGCACCTTTTCCAAGATCCATGGGCTGGCGGGGCTGCGCATCGGCTTCGGGCTGACCTCGCCGGATGTCGCCCGGGCCCTCGAGGCGGTCCGGTCGCCCTTCAACACCTCGGCCGTGGCCCAGGCAGCCGCCCTGGCCGCCCTGGAGGATCGCGGACACGTCACCCGGTCGCGCACCCGGAACACCCGGGAAGCCCGCTTCCTCGAGACGGAGCTGAGGCGCCGGCGCGTCGATTTCATCCCGACTTCGGCGAACTTCATCCTGGTCCGGACCGGGCTGGGGGGGGAGGAACTGCACCGTCTCCTCCTGGAGAAGGGAGTCATCGTCCGGCCGATGGAAGCCTATGGCTACAAGGACGCCGTGCGGGTCACCATCGGCCGGCGGCAGGACAACTCCCGATTCCTCAAGGCCCTCGATACCGTTCTTTCCGGGTCGGGTCGCAGGCGTCCGAAAGCACCCCGTCGTCCGTAATCCCCTGAAAACACTGTTTTTCGACTTGACAGCCCCGGGGTCGGTTCGTATGATCGCCCAATCCTTGGCGAGCATCGGGCAGTGGCGCGTGAAGTGCGCCCCCGAGTTGCGCCCGGGCGATGACCGATGACGATCAAGGAGGATTCACGGCGCATGGATTTGCAGAACACGAACGACGACCCGTCCGGACTCGACTCTCCCCCCCCCAGCGTTTCCTCTTCACCGCGTGCCAAGAAGCGCGAGCCGTTGCGGCTGATGCACACGGCCACCGACGAAGAGCCGGGGGGCGATGAATTCCGCCAGCTCATGGAGATGTACGACCAGTCGCTCCGCACCCTCGCCGAGGGGGAGGTGGTGCGCGGGCGGGTGCTGCGGGTGGGCCCGAACGGCGTGATCGTCGACGTGGGCTACAAGTCCGAAGGCATCATCGACCTCGACGAGTTCACCGGCCCCGACGGCGCCACGCACGTCAACGTCGGCGACGAAATCGACGTCCTCCTGGAGAAGACCGAGAACCGCGACGGCTACGTCGTGCTCTCCAAGGAGAAGGCCGAGAAGATGAAGGTGTGGGAGGAGATCGAGCGCGCCTACACCGACGGCCGCGCGGTCACCGGCATCGTCAAGGAGCGCATCAAGGGGGGCCTGGCCGTCGACATCGGCGTGCGCGCCTTCCTCCCCGGGTCGCTGGTGGACGTCCGCCCGGTGCGCAACCTCGACGCGCTGAAGGGCAAAGAGCTGCAGATGCGGGTCATCAAGGTGAACCGCAAGCGCGGCAACATCGTCCTGTCGCGCAAGGCCATCCTCGAGGAGGAGAACTCCAGCAAGAAGAAGCGCACCCTCGAGGGCCTCACCGAAGGGAAGATGGTCCGCGGCGTCATCAAGAACATCACCGAGTACGGCGCCTTCGTGGACCTCGGCGGCATCGACGGCCTGCTGCACAAGACCGACATGTCGTGGGGCCGCATCAACCACCCGTCCGAGATGTTCAACGTCGGCGACGAGGTGGACGTCGTCATCCTCAAGTTCGACCCGGACAAGGAGCGGGTGTCGCTGGGCCACAAGCAGCGCTCCTCCGACCCGTGGGAGAACGTCGACGGCAAGTACCCGCGCGAGTCGCGCGTGCACGGCAAGGTCGTCAGCCTGACCGACTACGGCGCCTTCGTCGAGCTCGAGGCGGGGGTCGAGGGGCTCATCCACATCTCCGAGATGTCCTGGACCAAGCGGGTGAAGCACCCGTCGAAGGTGCTGACGCTCGGCGACACGGTCGAGGCGGTGGTGCTCGACGTCGACAAGACGGCGCGCCGCCTGTCCCTCGGCCTGCGGCAGACCGAGCCGAACCCGTGGCAGACGATCACCGAGCGCTACCACGAGGGCGATCGCATCACCGGCAAGGTGCGCAACCTGACCGATTTCGGGGCCTTCATCGAGGTGGAGGAGGGGATCGACGGGCTGGTCCACATCTCCGACATGTCGTGGACCAAGCGCCTCAAGCACCCCTCCGAGATGCTCAAGAAGGGGGACGACGTCGAGGCGGTCATCCTCAAGATCGACATCGAGAACCAGCGGCTGTCGCTCGGCGTCAAGCAGCTCCAGCCGAACATCTGGGAGGAGTTCTTCAAGAACCACGTCATCGGCGACGTGGTGAGCGGCCGCGTCGTGCGGCTCACCGACTTCGGCGCCTTCATCGAGATCCAGGAAGGCATCGAAGGCCTGGTGCACGTCTCCGAGATCGCCGAGGAGCGCGTCGAGAAGCCGGCCGATCGCCTGGCGCTCGACGGCATGGTCACGGCGAAGATCATCAAGATGGACATCGCCGAGCAGAAGATCGGGCTGTCGATCAAGGCGGCCGCCCAGGACGCGCACCGCGAGGACTACAAGTCCTTCATGCGCTCGCAGGGGAGCGGCAGCGCCAACCTCGGGGAAGTGGCCGGGCACTCCGGCAAGCGCCGCGAGAAGCGCCGCCGGCCCGACCTCGCCGACGACGACGGCGACGACGACTAGGAACGGGGAATCCCGATGACCAAGGCCGATCTGGTCGAAGAGGTCGCGCGCGTCTCGGAAGTCACGAAGAAGCACTCCGAGGCCATCGTCAACACCGTCTTCGACTCGATCGTCCAGGCGCTGCAGCGGGACGACAAGATCGAGCTCCGGGGTTTCGGATCCTTCCGCATCCGCCAGCGCCGATCCCGCCAGGGGCGCAATCCCAAGACCGGCGACAAGGTGGACGTGCCGGCCAAGCGCATCCCGTACTTCAAGCCGGGCAAGGAGCTGAAGGAGCTGATCAACTCCGCCACCGGCGAGCCGGTCCCCGCCGCCGGCCGGTCGGGGAGCGAGGCCTCCTAGCCGGCCTCGATCGGGGCCGAGCATGGAACGACTCTTCAGTCCCTGGCGCCTTCGCTACGTGGCGGCGCCCCATCCGCAGCGCGGCTGCGTCTTCTGCCGCGCCATCCGATCGACGGACGACCGCGCCAACCTGGTGCTGCATCGCGGCCGGACGCACTTCGTCATCCTGAACAAGTTCCCCTACAGCAACGGCCACCTCATGGTCGTGCCGCGGGCGCATCTCTCCTCGCCGGCCGAATCCGAGCCGGAGGCGCTCCTCGAGATGATGAGCCTCACGGTGCGCGCCGAGGAGGCGCTGCGGCGCGCCTACCGCCCGGAGGGCATCAATCTCGGGATGAACCTGGGACGCAGCGCCGGCGCCGGCATCACCGGTCACTACCACCTGCACATGGTGCCGCGCTGGAACGGCGACACGAACTTCATGAGCGTGGTGCATGCGACGCGCGTCATCCCCGAAGCCCTGGGGACGGCCTGGCGCCGCCTGCGGCCGCTGCTGAACGCGGGCCCCGGCGTCGAGGCGCGCGCGGCGCGGCTGCGGGCCAGGCCGGCGCGGCGTCGCGGACGGCGCCCCGCGCCGCGGCGGGTGCGCGGATGAAGCGCTACGTCATCGAGACCTGGGGCTGCCAGATGAACGTGCACGACTCCGAGAAGATGGCGGGGATCCTGCGCGGCTGCGGCTACGAGGAGGCGGCCTCGGCCCGTGAGGCCGATCTCGTTCTCCTCAATACCTGCAGCGTACGCGAGAAAGCCGCCGCCAAGGTGTTCTCCCGGCTCGGGGCGCTGCGGCGCCTGAAGCGGGCGCGCCCCTCGATGATCCTCGGGGTGTGCGGCTGCGTCGCGCAGGTGGAGGGGGAGACCATCTTCCGCCGCGCCCCCTGGGTCGATCTCGTCATGGGACCGCGCAACCTCGCCCACCTCGGCGAGCTCCTCGAGCAGGCGCGCCGCGACGGCCGCTCCCTGAGCCTGGCGCGCGACGACGACCCGATCGTCTTCCCGTCCGGGACCGCGGCGCGCGCCAAAGGCCCGAAGGCGTACGTGACCGTGATGGAGGGGTGCAACAAGCACTGCGCCTTCTGCATCGTGCCCTCGACGCGCGGCCGCGAGGTGTACCGTCCGACCGCGGAGATCGTCGAGGAGGCGCGCCACCTCGCGGGCACCGGCTACGCCGAGATCGAGCTGCTCGGGCAGAACGTCAACGCCTGGCATCACGGCGAGGACGACTTCGCCGCGCTCCTCCACCAGGTCGATCGCCTGCCCGGCGTGCGCCGGCTGCGCTTCACCACCTCGCACCCGGGGCACCTGACGCGGGGCATCATGGAGGCGATGCGCGACCTGGCGTCGGTGTGCAACCACCTGCACCTGCCGGCGCAGTCGGGATCGGACCGGGTGCTGAAGCGCATGCGTCGCGGCTACACGCGCGAGCGCTACCTCGCGAAGGTGCGCTTCCTGCGCGATGCCGTCGCGGGCATGGCGTTCAGCACCGACCTCATCGTCGGCTTCCCGGGGGAGACCGAGGAGGATTTCGAGGCGACGCTCGAGCTGGTGCGCGAGGCGGGCTTCGCGCAGATCTACGCCTTCTGCTATTCGCCGCGTCCCGGCACGGAAGCGGCCGGCGCCGCGGATCCCGTTCCCGCCGAGGTCCAGGCCGAGCGGCTGCAGCGCCTGCTGTCGCTCCAGGAAACGCTGCAGCGCAGCGCCAACCAGAGTCTCGTGGGCCGCACCTTCGAGGTCCTCGTGGACGGCGCGAGCCGCCTCGACGGCGACGTGCCGAAGGGACGCACGCGCTGCAACCGGATCGTGCATCTGCCCGCGGATCTTCCGCCCGGATCACGCTTCCTCGAGGCGCGGATCGTTCGCGCTTACCCGCACTCGCTGACCGGGGAGCCTCGCCCGGCGCCGCCCGGCGCTTGACTCGCCCGAAGCGGCGGGCTATAACAGGCCCGATTCACACGACTCCGCCGCGATCGCGCGGATCACGACCGGCTCACCAGGGAACCCGATGGAACTCGAAATGAAGATCAAGGGGTTGATGATCGACCCCATCACCCAGATGCCGATCATCATCCTGCGCGATCCCAACAGCTCCGCCGTGCTGCCGATCTGGGTCGGCATCTTCGAAGCGAACGCCATCGCGCTGCAGATCGAGAAGATCGCCACGCCGCGCCCGATGACGCACGACCTGCTGAAGAGCGCGATCCTGGGACTCGAGGCGTCGGTCGAGAAGGTGCTCATCACCGACCTCAAGGAGAACACCTTCTACGCGCTGATCTATCTCAAGCACCAGGGGCGGATGATGCCGATCGATTCGCGTCCGAGCGACGCCATCGCCCTGGCGCTGCGCACGGGATCCCCGATCTTCGTGAACGCCGAAGTGATCGACAAGGCCAAGAACACCGACATGACCCGCGACGCCGGCGAGTCCGAGCGAATCCGGAAATGGCTGGACAGCCTCGACCCCGACGATCTCGGGAAGTACAAGATGTAGCGTAAGTTATTGAAAATAAAAGACTTGCAGTAGAAGTCGCGACCGGTCGCACGTCACCTTCAATCCGCAGAGCCACGGGGGCCTTCCCAGAGTGATCCTGGCCATCGCCAACCAGAAGGGAGGCGTGGGCAAGACCACGACCTCGATCAACCTCGCCGCCGCTCTTGCCCAGAAGGGCTACGAAACCCTCCTTCTCGACCTCGATCCCCAGGGCAACGCCACGCTGTCGTTCCTCGACCCGGAGCAGATCCAGACCTCGATCTACGAGGCGCTGACCGACGAGGACAAGACCGTCAAGGACGCCGTCTGCAAGACGCCGTACAAGCACCTGTCGGTCGTGCCGGCGCGCATCAACCTGGCGAAGTTCGAGAGCAAGCTCCTGGGGGACATCGACAGCCACTTTCGCCTGAAGGACCGCCTCAAGAGCGTCGTGAAGGAATTCAAGTACATCATCATCGATACCCCTCCGACGCTCGGCCTGATGACGGTCAACTCCCTCGTGGCGGCATCGCACCTGCTCGTGCCGATCCAATCGTCCTACTTCGCCCTGGAGGGCACGGACGACCTCCTCGAGACGGTCGAGAAGATCCGGGCGCGCGCCAACCCCACGCTCGAGTTCCTCGGGGTGGTCATCACGATTCATGACAAGCGGACGATCCTCGGCCGGGACATCCGCAACCACATCAACGAGGTGTTCGGGAAGAAGGTCTTCCGGACGATCATCTCGCGCAGCGTCCGGCTCGAGGAAAGCCCGGCCTACAAGGAACCCATCTTCACCTTCGCGCCCCACTCGACCGGGGCGCTCGAGTACTACAAGCTTTCCGAGGAGGTCATTGGACGTGTCTAAGCAGCGCGGCCTGCCGACGAACCGTCGGATGCGGCACGATCAGCACTTCGTGGACAACCTGGTCGCCGGACCGTCCGAAAGCATCGGTCGCCTCATCCCGATCGATCAGCTCATTCCGAATCCGGATCAGCCGCGCAAAATGTTCGGCGACATCACCGACCTCGTCTCGTCCATCAAGGAGAAGGGCGTGCTCGAGCCGGTGCTGGTCCGTCCGGCGGGGGAGAAGTTCCAGATCATCGCAGGGGAGCGCCGCTACCGCGCCTCGCTCCAGGCCGGTCTCTCGCAGGTGCCCTGCATCGAGCTCGACGTCGATGACCGCGGTGTCCTCGAGATCAGCCTCATCGAGAATCTCCAGCGCCTCGACCTGGACCCCTTCGAGGAGGCCGACGGGCTACAGAAATTGACCGAGAAGTTCCTCTACACCCACGAGGAGATTGCCAAGAAACTGGGGAAGTCCCGCACCTCGATCACCGAGACCCTCAGCCTCAACAACATCCCGGCTGAACTCCGCGGTATCTGCCGCGAGGCGGGGATTGCGACGCGCTCGACGCTCCTCCAGGTGGCCCGCCTCGGAAACCCCGAGGCCATGGCGGCGATGATCCTCGAGATTCGCCGGTCCGGGTTGACGCGCGACGACGTCCGCAAGATGAAGGACAAGGAGAAGCAGCCGGCCGGCCGCCCGCGCGGTTTTCTGTTCCGCTTCAAGCCGCAGGACAGCAAGTTCTTCCTCAACATCCGCTTCCGCCGCTCGGAGGTCTCGAAGGAAGAGATCATCCAGACGCTGCAGGATCTGATCGACCAGCTTCAGAAGTCCTAGCCGTCCCAGTCTCAAAGCTACAGCCAGGAGTCGCGAACGCTGACGAAAATGTCGGCGCGCCGACATTTTCACAGGGAATGCGTCTGCGCTGAATCCTCGGCGGCAGTGGGTCCTTGCCGGAGGAATGATGCTCTGCGTGCGTCGGCCGACTGACCGGACACATCTAACAGCGATCCTCAGCGCGCTTGCATGATTCGCTCGGAGACGCGAACCAAGCGGTCATCGTTCGCCTGACTTCAACCGGACAGAAGCCACTGGCTCAAGGGCGGTTGATGGGTCAGGCGATGTCGTCATTGAGACAAGGACCTGCGGCCAGGTGGAACAGTTTGTCCTGCGCCGAGTGTTCGTCATCATCGCCGCCTGGTCCACATGCTCCGGAGCGGAGCTGCGCCTGATGGACGAGTCCATACGCGGCGGGTGAACTGAATGCGCCGGCCGACCGTCGGACCTCATCCATTCAATTTCCCGATGGTTAGCATCAGGAGGCGAGGCGCGCGTAGGAGTGAGCAGCCCTTGGCCCGGTACGCTCGAGAACCTGAACTTCCCAGACCTTTTCCTGATGTTCCAGGGCCGCCTCGCCATCCCCAGCTTTACATAAGACATCTTATCGGACGTTGAAGGCGGGGCTGCTGGAGCGGCCTGCGGACGAGGCTTTCAGGCCTGTGGGCCGGCTGTGGACGGCGGTTTCCGCCGTTGTGGATGTTCCTGGACGGGGCGTTGACGGACCGTGGGGCGCGGCCTAGGATGCCGCTCGGTCGTGCGAATCCTGCCGCTGCGCCTCGAGCGCTACGTCTTCCGCGAGGTCCTGAGCCCTTCGGCTCTGGGACTGGTCCTGTACATCCTCGTCTTCCTCATGAACGCCCTCTTCCAGATGGCCGAGCTGGCGATCAAGAAGGACATTCCCATCCATATCGTCCTCAAACTCCTGAGCTACCTGATGCCGCGCATCCTGGAGATGACGCTGCCGATGGCGCTGCTGCTCGGGATTCTCATCGGCATCGGACGGCTCTCGGCCGACAGCGAACTCATCGCCCTGCGCGCCTCAGGGGTGTCGTACCGCCGGGTTCTGGTCCCGGTCATGTTCCTGGCCGGACTCTGCTTCGCGGCGAGCCTGGCCCTGACGCTCCTGGCCGACCCGCAGGCCCGCTACAAGCAGCGGCGGCTCATGAGCCAGCAGCTCTACTCAGCTGACCTGCGCCGGGAGATCAAGCCGCGGGTCTTCTTCGAGCAGGTGCCGGGCCTGCTGGTCTACGCCGACAACGTCTACCAGGAGGGCGACTTCCTCGGGCGCGTCTTCCTGCACCAGACCGACGCCGAAGGCCGCGAGGTCGTCACGCTCGCCCACCGGGCACAGATCGGCTACAGCCGCAAGGAAGGGGTCGTCGAATTCCTGCTCGAGAACGGCACCAACCACACCATGACTCCGGGTGAGCCGGAGAGCTACCAGATCAGCCATTTCGACCGGCAGCGCATCGTCCGTGGACCGGACGACACCTGGCGGATGAAGATGGGCATCCTGTCCCGTCCGGCGCCGCGCAACTACGGCGAGCAGAGCATCAACGACCTCAACGGCTCCATCCGGCAGGCCGACGCGCTCGAGCCGGGCCCCATCAGGGACCGCGTCGTCGGCACCATCCAGGCCGAAATCCATGCGCGCTTTTCCCTGCCGTTCGCCTGCCTGTCGCTTGCGTTTCTCGGGCTGCCGCTCGGCATCGCCAATCGTCGCGGCGGAAGGGGGTCCGGGTTCAGCCTGAGCATCTGCGTCGTCATCGTCTACTGGCTCCTGTCGACGTCGGGCCAGCAGCTGGTCCGCGAGGGACGGCTGTCTCCGTGGGTCGGCATGTGGGGACCGCACGTCATCCTCCTTGCGCTCGGAACGATTCTTTTCCTGACCCGGGAGCGCAGCGAAGGCCTCAACCCGGCGGTCCTGGTCCCCTCGCGATTCCGCCGGCTGTTCGGGGGCCGCCGACAGACGCCCGCGTGGAGCGAGGCGGGCGGCCAGAACACCGGCCGGCCGACCGGCTCCAAGGTGTGGCGGACGGTCGTAGCGCTCGGTGCCTCCCTGATCGGCATCGGAGCGGTGCTCCTGACCCCGTTCCTGGCGGTCGGACTCCTGCTCCTCTTGATGATCATCTCGTTCAGCACGACGCTCGACCGGGACATCCTGAAGCGGTTCCTGCTCATCCTGTCCGGCTGCATCGTGTCGTTCTTCACCTTGTTCCTGGTGTACGAGTTCGTCGGCATCCTCGACGATATGGTGGAGCGGCAGCAGCCGATCAGCCTGGCGCTGACCTACCTGGCGTACCGGATGCCGTGGATCCTCTCGCAGGTCATTCCGATCTCCTGCCTGATGGCGGCGCTCCTGACCTACGGGCTGATGTCCCGCTTCAACGAGGTCACGGCGGTGAAGGCGGGCGGAACCAGCATCTACCGGCTCGCCGTGCCGGTGATTCTCGCCACGGTGGTGACGAGTGTCCTGGCGTACGTGAACTACGACTATGTCGTCCCGTACTCGAACCAGGAGAACATGCGGATCAGCGACGTCATCCATGGCAGGAGTCCCCGCTCCTATGCCATCGGCGACCGCCGCTGGGTCTTCGGCGAAGGCGGACGCCTGTTCAACTTCCGCAACTACGTCGCCCCGGCGCTCCCTTCCCTGCCGGCGCTGCCGAGCAGCGGCATCTTCGAAGGATTCTCCGTCTACCTGCTCGACCCTGCCTCGTTCGAGATGCGCGGCCGGCTCTACGCGCGCAGCGCGGTGCGCGACGCGACGGGCTGGGTCCTGCACGACGGCTGGTTCCGCGAGTTCAAGACCGCCGGCGAGGTGTTCGAGCGCTTCGCCGAGAAGCGCTTCGAGTTCCCGGAGAACGAAGGATTCTTCGTGAAGGAGTGGAAGAAGCCCGAGCAGATGAACTTCAACGAGCTGCGCCGGCTCGTCCACGACCTGGAGCAGCGCGGCTACGAGGCACAGGAGTTGAAAGTCGATCTCTACAACAAGACATCGTTCCCGCTGGTGCCGCTCACGCTCGTCATCCTCGGACTCCCCTTCTGCTTCCGGATGGGGCGGCATGGGTCGCTCTATGGGGTCGCCATCGCCATTCTGCTCGCGGGAATGTATTTCCTGATTTTCTCGGCGACGAGCGCTCTCGGGGGCACCGGGCTGATGCCGGCGTTTCTCGCGGCCTGGGCGCCCAACATTCTCTTCCTCGGTGCCGGGACCTACCTGCTGCTCAAGACACCGACCTGAAAAGCAATCAGCGGCCCCAGAGGTAGAGCAGGCGGCGCGCCTCGTAACGGACGTCCTGAGAGGCATCGCTGGCGCCGATGGCCTGCAGGTCCGGGACGACCTGGTCCCGTTCGGGCCACGACCCGAGCGCCTTCACCGAAGCGATGCGGACGGTTGCATCCGGGTCGCCGTGCGCCCGCTCGCGAATCGACTCCAGCGATGGCCGCTCCTGCTCGGCGGAGGCGGCCGGGAGCGTCTGAAACACGCGCGACATCAGCGCGGCGGCGCGCCCACGCACGCCGGGGTCGGGGTCGCGGACCAGCCTCTGCAGCCAGTCGAGGTCGTCCCGATCGCCTTCCTGCAGGCGCATCAGCTCGTCAAGGGCGGTCGTCTGCAGGAGGGCATTGCGCTGCTGGGCCCGCTGTCGGAGCGCCGCCGCCTGCTCACCGGCCGGCTGATCCATGACCGAGGCGAGCTGGCGCACCGCCTCGATGACCTCTCCCGCACCTTCCGGCGGAAGACGTCGGAACCCGTCGCGCCCATGGTACAGCTCGAGGATGTCCTCCTTCTTCTTCGTCTGCTTGCGGAAGTTGGGGCGGGCGAGAAAGAAGATGTACTCATCCCCATCGGCGAAGGAGACCTGGTCTTTGCCGGCGGTCTGGATGTTGAGATCGCGGAAGTCCAGCCGGATGTCATCGGCAGGAGCCTTGCCGCGGAAGTTTTCTAAAACTTTCACCTCGGCTAGGCGGATGGCGCCGTGGGTGATGCGGCCGTGAAGCACGATGGGGGCACGGGCCATCAGCTGGTAGAGAGTCAGCGGCACCGATTCGCGCACCCGTTCCTGCGCCCGCAATCCGGGCTCCCCCGCCGCGGGCGCGAGCGCCAGAGTCACCAGGAGAGCGCCCGCCAGCCGGCGCGGGGTCATCGGCCGCCTCCGGTCGCCTGCTCGGGCTGGGCGGGCTGGGCGGGAACGCCCGCGCCGGGGCTTTCCTCCGCGAGCGCCTCCTCGATGCGGCGGACCAGGTCCGGGTCTTTTGGCCTGAGGTCGCGCGCCGCCAGGAGCTCCGCCCTCCCCTCGGCCGCCTGACCGTTGCGCTGCAGCACCCGTCCGAGGTTGTAGTGCGCCTCGGCCGAGGACCTGTCGAGCGAGATGGCGCGACGGTACGCCGCGATCTCCTCGGCGGTGCGTCCGAGACGGCCCAGCGCGGTGCCCAGGTTGTTGAAGGCGGAGGCGGACTTCGGGTCGAGCGCGCTCGCCCGCTCCAGCTCCCGCACCGCCTCCTCGTCCCGGCCCATCAGGTGCAGGAGCGCCCCGAGATTGCTGCGGATGTCGGGGTCCTTCGGGGCCCGCTGCACGGCCTGGCGCAGGAGCGTTTCCGCCTCCGCGTAGGCCTTGTCGTCCTCGAGCAGCAGGGCCAGGTTGCTGTAGGCGCCGGCGAAGCCGGGGGTCGCCTTGATGGCGCGGCGGAAGGCGTCCGCCGCCGCCGCCTTCTCACCCCGGCCGCGCAGCACGATGCCGATGTTGTTGTACGCCTCGCCGAACTCCGGATCGATCGCCACGACCCGGCGGAACTCGGCCAGCGCCTCGTCGTGCCGCCCCTGCCGCTCGCGCAGGAGGCCCAGGTCGTTGCGCGCCTCGGTGAAATTCGGGTCGATCGCCAGCGCCGCCTGGTAAGAGGTCTCCGCCTCGTCCGGATGGCCGCGGCGCTCGGCGATGCGGCCGCGCAGGTATTCGGCGTCACGCGAGCGGGGCTGGCGCTGGACGTGCGTGGCGATGTCCTGCAGCGCGCCGTCGTAATCGCGCAGCTCGATGCGCGCCCGGGCCATGTTGAGCCGCGCGATCGACAGGTCCTCGTGCGCCGCGATCGCCTGCTCGAACTCCGCGAGCGCCTCCTGCGCCCGACCCTGGAAGAGCAGGGCCGCGCCGCGGTTGTTGTGGGCGTTCGGGCTGCCGGTGCCGGCGAGGTAGCCCAGCGAGCGGAGCTTCTCGATGCGCTCGGCGTCCCCTTCCGCGTCGCCCGCGTCCTCCCCCGTCGCCGGCGTGCCCGCCGCGGCGACGGCGGGCGCGGCGGCCGATTTCAGGGCGGGCGGCACCGGCCGGCCCGATGCCACCGCCGGCGCGGCTGCGGCGGACGTCCCCGGCGTGGCCTCCGCTCCGGGCGGGCCGCTGCCAGGGGACGCGGAGGCGCCGTCCGCGGCGGGGAGAGACGACGGACCCGATGCGCCCCGGGACGCCGGCGCGGCCGCGGCCACGACGGCGGGCGTCTTCCCGCCCTCCGTGTTCTCCCAGGAGGCGATGTAGGAATCGGGGTGACCCTGCAGCCAGGAGGGATCGAACGCCTCGGCCACCGGGCGTCCGTCCATGTCCTCCCCCACCGGCAGCCCGACGAGCCTCAGGAGTGTCGGGGCGATGTCGAGCAGCGACACCTCGTCCAGCTCGACGCCGCGGCGGAACGCCG
>DASYQE010000097.1:0-5574 GCA_036005805.1 Candidatus Polarisedimenticolia bacterium
GCTCAGGATCACGTCGAAAGATTTCTCCAGCGCCGCGCGCAGGGCGGCCCGCCCGTCGCGTGCCGTCTCGACCGTGTGCCCGGCGCTTTTCAAAAGGTCTGAAAGCAGCTCGCGCAGCACCGGCTCGTCGTCCACGACCAGCACCTGGAGCGCGGCCGAGGTCGTCACGGCGCCCCGCGGCGCGGACTCGGACGGCTTCGCACCGGCGTCCACAAGGACGACCGGCAGGTCGAACCGGAACGTCGTCCCCTGGCCGACGACGCTCTCGACGTCCATCGTCCCGAGGTGGTCCTTGATGATGCCGAGCGACACCGAGAGGCCGAGACCGGTCCCCTTGCCCGGCTCCTTGGTCGTGAAGAAGGGCTCGAACAGCCGGGGCAGCCTGTCCTGCGGGATGCCCGGGCCGTTGTCGCCGATGGCGACGTTCAGGCGATCGTCGCGCCGCTCGATGGTCACCGTCAGGCGGCGCGGGCGGTCGGAGACGGCCATCATCGCCTGGTGCGCGTTGTTGACCAGGTTGAGCACGACCTGCTGGACCTGGTGCGCGTCGAGCAGGGTCGGAGGCAGGTCCGGCGCGTAGCGCCGATCGATCTCGACGTCGTCCACCGCGAGCTGGTAGGCGCGCAGGTCGAGCACCCCCTCCACCACCTGCACCAGGTCGTGCGCTGCCTTCTCGGGACGGGAGCGGCGCGCGAAGCCGAGCAGGTTCTGGACGATCTTCTGGCAGCGCACCGCTTCGCCGTGGATGCGCTCGAGCCCGCGCTTCACCTTCGGGTTCACCTCGGCCGCCTGCAGGAGCTGCGTGAAGCCGATGACGCCCGAGAGCGGGTTGTTCAGCTCGTGCGCGACGCCGGAGATGAGCTGGCCGATGGAGGAGAGCTTGTCGGCCTGCATGAGCTGCTCCTGGGCCTGGCGCAGGCGCATCTCGGTGTTGCGGGCGGTGTGATCGAGGCGCTTGCGCTCGAGGAGCCGCGCCAGCGGCTGCGTCCACAGCTCGAGCGCGGCGACAAGCGGCGCCTGGCGCTCGTCCCGCCGCCGGCCGTCGTCCACCATGAGCGTTCCGAGCAGCAGGCCGCCGTGCCCGCACAGGGGCAGGAACAGGAGATCGCTCTTCGAGCCGTTGAGTCGCAGCCCCGCCTGGCGCGGACACTCCGGCACCGGCACCGAGAAGGCGCGGCCGCTGCGCCGCTCTTCGGTCAGGAGCGCGGTGCGCTCCGCTTCGCCGAGGCGGTGGCCGTGGAACCAGTCGATGTCGGGGCTTCCGAGTCCCGCGAAGAACCACTGCCGATCGCGTCCCTGCGCGTCGGCGACCGCCAGCACCGCCTTGCGGGCGGCGAAATGATCGCGCAGCCCCGACAGGAAGAGCGCGGCGGCGACGTGCAGGTCGGTCTCGCGCTCGAGCCGCGCCGCGGCGTCGGCCAGCGCCGGCAGCAGGCCGGCCGGGAGGTCCGCACCGCTCAGGGGGTCATTGGGTGGGCCATCGCGATGGAGGGGCTCCATGGCTCCTGTGCGGCGGGCGCGCGCGGCGATGCGCGCGGGATCCGCCCTCTGCGGCGTCGTGAATATAGAGGTCGGATGCCCCGGATTCCATCCGGGGCAGGGCGATGACGCAAATGTGATCGGGCGCCACGAAGGGATCGCGGCGGCGGATGTGTCCCGGCTCGGGGACTAGGAGGACGCCGGCGCTGCGGCTTCGGCCGGCTTCTTCGGCAGCGGCTTCTTCAGCGCTTCCGTGAGGATGGGCCGGACGGTCTCGTCGGCGAGGAGCTTGTCGATGATCATCTGCTTCGCGGTCGCATCCGCGAGGAGCGTGTCGACGATCTTGGCCTTCTGGCCGCCATCGGCGGTGAGCCGCTCGATCGCCAGCGGCTTGATCTTGTTGTCGCCGAGAAGCGTCTCGGCCAGCTCGGTCTTCGAGGCCTCGTCGCTCGTCAGGCGGTTCATGATCGTCTGTTTCGCGACCGACTCCTCGAGCAGGCGGGTGATGATCTCATCGCGCGAGTTGGGGTTCATCACCATCTCGTCGAGATCCATGCGGCAGCCGGTCAGGGCGGCGAGGCCGAGGGCGGTCGAAAGGACGGCGGTGCGCGTGCGCGACAGAGACATGGTGTTCTCCCTGGAGTGGGCCGTCAGGCCGGGGGGGCGTCCGCCGCTGCGGCGGCGGGTTGCTTCGCCTGTTTCTTGGCGCGCGCCTCGAGTGCGGTGGCGGTGCGCCCCGCCCGCTGCAGCCGCTTCAGGCGCTTGCGCAGCTGGCGCTGGCGCTGCGGAGGCAGGGAGCTGCCCTTGTCCGCGATCTTCTTCTTGAGCGTGTCCGCCTTCGACTTCAACTGGCCTGCCGTGGCCATCCTGGGATCCTCCACCCGCTGTTCGGAAAACGGGAATCCTAGTCATCCGGGCCGGGGGGCGTCAAGCCAGTGGTCCGGGCCGGCCGCGGAGCCGCGGTCGCGCCCGGGCGCCCGGCGGCCGGGCCGGGGCGTCCCAACCGTTGCGCGACCCGGGCCGGAACCGTAGGATCGGCGCCATGCGGGTGGCGCTCTTCGACATCGACGGGACCCTGGTTTCCATGGGCTCCGCGGCGCGCGAGGCGTTTCTGCGCGCCCTGGCGGAGACGGTGGGGCGCGAGGTCGTCTCCGACGGCATCTCGTTCGGCGGGAAGACCGACCCGCAGATCGCCCGCGAGCTGCTCGCCAGGAACGACGTCCCCGAGGACCGGATGGAGGCGGCGATCGCCGAGACAGTGCGGCGGTACCTCGTCCACTTCGAACGGGACCTGCCGCGGGCCACCGGGGCGCGTCTCCTGCCGGGGGTCCCGGAGCTCCTCGAGGCGCTGGCCCGTCGCGACGACGTGGCCGTCGCGCTCCTGACCGGCAACGTCGAGCCCGGGGCGCGGCTGAAGCTCGGCTTCTTCGACCTCGGCAGGCACTTCGACTTCGAGGTGAGCGCCTTCGGCAGCGACCACCACGATCGCTACCGGCTGCCGGGCATCGTGCTGGAGCGGGCGCGCCGCCGCTTCGGGGCGGACGTGGCCGGGGGCGATCTCGTCATCCTCGGCGACAGCGAGCACGACGTGCTGTGCGGCCGCGAAGTCGGGGCGCGGTCGTGTGCGGTCGCCACCGGCTGGACTCCCGAGCCGGCCCTGCGGGCGCTCGGCCCGCACCACCTGTTCGCCGACTTCTCCGACACCGAGGCCGTGGTCGCGGCGATTGCGGAAGGAGCGCCGTGCCCCGCCCGCTGACCTGGTTCGATCGCTTCGTCAAAGCACCGCTGGGAATGGTCTATCTCTTCTTCCTGCTGCTCCTGGCGGTGCCCGTGCTCCTGTGGATGAGCCTCCTCTACTGGGCGGTGCAGGGGGTGAAGACGTTCCGCTCGCGCAGCCGCGGCCGCGGCGCCGGGCCCCGGGAGATCACCAACCGGGCTGCCTAGGCGCGCGACGTGTATTCGCGCCACCAGGCGCGGCCGGACTCGGGCAGGGTGTCGATCGGGTCGTAGTACTCGTAGCGGCGGATGAGGGCGTCGGGATCCTCGGCCTCGATCCCGGTGCGGTAGTTCTTGGTCCAGTAGGAGATGCCGCGGTCGCGGTCGTAGTCGGCCGTCTGGTGCACCCAGCGCTTGCCGACGAACGGCACGTCGCAGACGATGCGCGGCGTCGCGAACCCGGGGAGGTAGCCCATGAGGTCGTGCTGCAGGCGCTGCGCCTCGTGCAACGCCAGCCGCCAGTGCTCCGAGTTCGGGATCATGTCGCACAGGTAGAAGTAGTACGGCATGATCTTCGCGTGGTCGAGGAGCGTGAAGCACAGATCGAGCAGCGACTTCGCGTCCCCGTTCACGCCGCGCAGCAGCACCCCCTGGTTGCGCACGTCGCGGTAGCCCATCGACAGCAGCTCGCGCACCGCCTTCGCCACGAGCGGCGTCAGCGAGCGCGCGTGGTTGACGTGCGTGTGCACGGCGATGTCGACGTTGCGCTCGCGCGCCTTCTTCGCCAGGCGCTCGAGGCCACGGCGCACGTCGTCCTGCAGGAAGTGCTGCGGGATCCCCATCAGTCCCTTGGTGGCCAGGCGGATGTCGCGGATGTTGGGAATGTCCATCAGCGCCGAGACGAATCGCTCGAGCGTGCCGATGGGCAGGTTGGCGATGTCGCCGCCGGACACGACCACGTCGCGCACCGTCGGCGTCCTTTTCAGGTAGTCGAGGATGCGCTCGTAGCGGTCCTTCTGCTGGATGGTGAAGCGGTGCTTCTCGATCTGCGGCACGTCGTTGCCGACCAGGTCCATGCGGGTGCAGTGCCCGCAGTACTGCGGGCAGGTGGAGAGCATCTCGGCGAGGACCTTGGTCGGATACCGGTGGGTCAGTCCTTCGACCGCCCACATGTCCGCCTCGTGCAACGAGTCACGCTGCGCCTTCGGATGGCTGGGCCACTCGACGTCGCGGTCCTCGAAGGCCGGCAGCATGTAGCGCCGCAGCGGGTCGTTCCAGAGATCGCGCTCGTCCATGGTGTTGAGCATCTGCGGCGGAATGAGGAGCGACATGGTCGCCCGCTCGCGCTGGTCCCGCTCGATGCCGCGCAGCAGCGTCTCGGGGAGGAGCGGACCGAAGACCTGGGCCAGCTCGCGCAGATTCTTGACCGTGTTCTTCCGCTGCCAGAGGGCGCTCTCCCACTGCTCGGCGGTGACGTCCCGGTAGCCGGGGAAGCGGCGCCAGTCCGGCTCGACGAACGGCCGGGCCGAGTCGTAGCGGAACGGCTGCTCGCCGGAGCGCACGGAGCGCGCATCGGGCGAAGCGGTCGTCGGGCTGTTCACGATCTCCATGGGTGTCCTGTCGGCGGCCGCCGTCGTTTCACATCGTGTAACGTGGTTTCTCCTGCGGCACTATTCTAAAGGGCCCGCGACCCCTCCCGCAACCCCGAATGCGCGCCGTCGGGCCCCGACTATAATCCGCCCCCCCATGCCGACGCTCAGCTTCGTCCACCTGAAGAAGACCTACACCGCGACGATCGCGACGGACGACGTGTCGTTCGACGTGCGATCGGGAGAGGTCTTCGGCCTCCTCGGCCCGAATGGCGCGGGGAAATCCACCCTGCTGCGCATGCTGATGGACATCCTCGTCCCGGACGAGGGGAGCATCCTCCTCGACGGTCAGCCGGTGACCCAGGCGGAGCGCGACCGCATCGGCTATCTCCCCGAGGAGCGCGGCCTCTATCGCAAGGAGAAGGTGATCGACGTCCTGATCTACTTCGGGATGCTGAAGGGGCTGTCGCGCGCCGAGGCGAGGGCGCGGGCGCTCGAGGGACTGGCCCGCTTCGAGCTCGGCGAGATGGCCCAGCGTCGCACCGACCAGATGTCGAAGGGCCAGCAGCAGAAGGTGCAGATCATCGGCACCCTCCTGCACGAGCCGTCGATCCTCGTCATGGACGAGCCGTTCACGGGGCTCGACCCGATCAACACGGTCCTGGTGAAGGACCTCCTGCGCGAGCGCAGCCGCGCGGGCGCCATCGTCATCCTCTCGACCCACCAGATGCCGCTGGTGGAGGAGCTGTGCGACCGGGTCGCCATGATCGACCACGGCAAGCTCGTGCTC
>DASYQE010000098.1:0-44543 GCA_036005805.1 Candidatus Polarisedimenticolia bacterium
TCGTCCACGACGCCGTTGCAGTTGTCGTCGAGGCCGTTGCAGGTCTCGGCGCGCCCCGCGAGGCCTTCGTCCACCTGGCCGTTGCAGTCGTTGTCGATGCCGTCGCAGATCTCGGCGGAGCCTCCGCCGATGCCGGGATTGTTGTCGTTGCAGTCGCCGCAGACCTTGTTCACGTCGGGTGAGCAGCCGGCCGAGCACACGGCGAATCCGTCATTGTCCGCGTCGGGGCAGCAGGGGCCGTCGGTCACGATCGTCAGCACCGCCGTGGTGGCGGTGTAGGAAACGGCCCAGGTCAGTCCGCAGCCGATGCCGGGGAAGCTGGTCGAGGCGAAGGTCCCGGTGCGCGACAGCGCGTTCAGGATGGTGAAGGTCTGGCCGAGCGATGGCACGAAGCCGTTCGCCAGCGCGACGTTCAGCCGGCCGCCGAGGGTCGCGGTCCCGCCGGTCGCCGCGACGTTGAGCTGGTCGTGCTGCGTGCCCGCCGTGGTGCCGCCGATCTCGACGTCGAGCGAGCCCTGCGCCTGCTGGATGTAGTTGCCCGCGACGGTCAGGAGCCCTGGCGACTGCCCCGGCACGACGTGCCCGGCCACGCTGGTCATGCCGCCGGTGATGGTGCCGGTCCCCTGCACCGTCCCCCCCTGGATCGAGAGCGGGCTCGATGAAGTCAGCGCGCCGCCGTTGAGAAGGGTGGTGCCGGCGGTCTGCGTGTAGCCGCCGAAGAAGCTCAACGTCCCGCTGGTGACCTGCACGCTGGAGGAGGTCGAGAAGTTCGAGGTGATGCCGGAGATCCCGGTCCCCACCGTCTTCTTGATGGTGCCGCTGTTGACGAAAGCCGTCGTTCCGCCGCCAGCGGCGTTGATCGCCTGGTTGTTCTGGATGTCCCAGGTGCCGGTGTTGACGATCACGCACGCCAGACCTGACTGGCAGGTCTGGATGTCGCCGGTTCCGGTCCACGTCGTCGTGCCGTTGGTGGTGAGGTGGCGGCCGCCGTTGAGGACTTTCGTGGGGCCCAGGAGCGACAGCGCGCCGTTATAGGTCGTCGTGCCCACGCCGCCCATGAAGCCGCCGCTCCAGGTCGAGGCTCCGGAGGCGGTCACGATGTCGCTGCCGGTCAGCGTGCCGCCGGACTCGTTGAAATTGACGACCGTGACCGACTCGCCGCTGCTCAGGTTGAGGGTACCGTTCGTGAGCGCCAGGGTCGTGCCAAGGCTCGTCACGGTCGCGGCGGCGTTGAAGTTGACGGTGCCGCTGCCGACGCTCGTCTGCGTGCCCGCGTTGTAGGAGCCGTTGATGTTGACCACGCTCCCGTTGATGGGGAACGTCACCGCCGGCGCGGAGATCGAGGACCCGGCCTCGAGCGTGGCGGCGCCGCCGAAGCGCAGCGTCGTGCCGGCGGCGCCGGTGAACGCGCCGGTGCTGGTTCCTCCGCCGTCGAGGGCCAGGGTTCCGCCCGAGACGGTGATGTCCACCAGGCTGGCGTTGTTCATGGCGATCGCGAACGCCGAGACGCCTGTCCCCGCCGTCTTGCGCACGGTGCCGTTGTTGACGAAGGTCGCCGTCCCGCCGCCGCTGATGTTGATCGTCCGGTCGCCCTGGAGATCCCAGGTGCCGGTGTTGGTGATCACGCAGGTCTGGCCGCTCGAGCAGGTCTGGATGTCGCCGGTGCCGGTCCAGGTGGTCGTGGCGTTGGTGGTGACGCGGCGCCCGCCGTTGAGGATCTTGGTGGGGCCGCTGAGGGACAGGGCCCCGTTGAAGATCGTCTCTCCCGCGCCGCTCATCGTGCCGCCGCTCCAGACCGAGGCCGTGGAAGCGGTGACCGTGCCCGTGCCCCCCAGCGTGCCCGCGGACTGGGTGAGCGCCCCGACGCTGGCCGGCGCTCCGGTGTTGAAGTTGACGGTGCCGTTGCTGACGGTCGTCTGGGCGGCGCTGTACGAGCCGTTGACGTTGGTCGCGCCGCTGGAGGCGCTGAACACCACGGTCGCGGCGGCGACCGACGATGCGGCGGCGAGGGACGAGCCGGCCCCCGCGAAGCGCAGCGTCGTGCCGGCCGATCCGGTGAAGGAGCCGGTGCTCGTCCCGCCGCCGTCGAGGCTCAGAGTCCCGCCCGACGCCGTGATGTCCACCAGGCTGGCGTTGTTCATGACCGCGGCGATCGAGGTGACGCCGGCCCCCGCCGTCTTGCGCACCGTGCCATCGTTGACGAACGTCGTCGTCCCGCCGTAGCTCATCACCATGTTCTGGTTGCTCTGGATGTCCCAGGTGCCGGTGTTGGCGATGACGCAGGTCTGGCCCGACGTGCACGAGGCGATGTCGCCCGCGGTCCAGGTCGTGGTGCCCCTGGTCTCCAGGCGGCGGCCGCTCCAGAGGTTCTTGACGGCGCCCGAGAGCGCCAGCGCGCCGTTGAAGATGGTCGTCCCCGCGGGTGGGGTGGCGCCGGTCCCGGCCATGGTGCCGCCGCTCCAGGTCGAGGCGCCGGAGGCGGTGACGGTGTCCGAGCCTCCGAGCTGGCCGGCCGACTGGGTCAGCGTGGTGACGTTGATCGGCTCGCCGCTGCTCAGGTTGACCGTGCCGCCCGTGATCGACAGCGTCGTGCCCAGGCTGGTGACCGTCGCGACGGCGTTGACGTTGACGGTGCCGTTGCCAACGCTCGTCTGCGTGCCGGCGTTGTAGGAGCCGTTGATGTTGACCACGCTCGAGATGATGGGGAACGTCACCGTCGGCGCGGCGATCGACGAGCCGGCGTCGAGCGTGGCGGCGCCTCCGAAGCGCAGCGTCGTGCCCGCCGATCCGGTGAAGGAGCCGGTGCTCGTCCCGCCGCCGTCGAGCCCCAGCGTCCCGCCCGGCACGGTGATGTCCACCAGGCTGGCGTTGTTCATCGCCGCGAAGATCGAAGTGGCGCCGATCCCCGCCGTCTTGCGCACCGTGCCGTTGTTGACGAATGTCGTCGTTCCGCCGGAGCTGATGCTCATGATCCGGTCGTTCTGGATGTCCCAGGTACCGGAGTTGGCGATCACGCAGGTGAAGCCGGACCCGCAGCTGGCGATGTCCCCGGTCCCCGTCCAGGTTGTCGTGCCGTTGGTTTCGAGGTGGCGGCCGCCGAAGAGGGTCTTGGCCGGAGTACCGCTGATGGCAAAGGGACCATTGACGGTCGTCGTCCCCCCATCGGTCATGGTGCCGCCCGACCAGTTGTAGGCGCCGTCCACCGTCAGCGTGCCGGTGCCGCGGAGGACACCGTTCACCTGCGCGACCACGCCGTGCGCGCCGACGCTCCCCGGACCGCTCAGAGTCAATGTGCGGCTCGCCGTCAGGCCCAGGGTCTGTGTCCCGGTCGTCCCGCCGAGGGTCAGGCTGGCGACGCTGGCGTCGGCGTCGAGCGTCACCGTGTAGGTGCCATCGAGGGTGATCTGCGCGTCATCGGCGGCGCCCGGGACCTGAGCCGGGCTCCAGTTGCCGGGGGTGTTCCAGTTGCCGCCGGCCGGGTTGATCCACCCGATCGGGCTCGCCGCCGGGATCGGGATGTTCGCCACGAAGCCGAGGCCGACGGAGTCGTCCGGCTGCAGGCTGCGGACCGGTTGCAGGTCGGACGGGCGGACGGCCAGAAGGTCGGCCGAGCCGGTCGCCCCGGCGACGAAAGCCCCGCCTGCGCCGAGGGCGATTCCGCCGCCGCGCTCCTCTCCCGCGCCGCCGAAGTAGGAGACCGCGGCGACCCGGGCCTCCGGCCCGGCGACGACGGCCGTGTAGAGATCCGATGGCCCGCGGCGCTCGTGCTGCCGCGGCCGAACGGTCGGAAAGTCGGCGGAGCGCGTCGTCCCGCTGACGAGGACGCGCCCGTGCCCATCCATGGTCACGCCGGAGACGTCCTCGTCGTCCGACCCCCCGAGCCGCGCCGACCCGGTGGACGACAGACCGTCTGCCGTCAACCGCAGCACGAAGACATCGGCGGAGCTCGCATGACCGCCGCCTTCCGCCGCGCCGGCCGGGAAATCGGCCGAGGTCGTGCGTCCGACCACGGCGAGTCCCCCGTCCGGAGCGGCGGCCACGGCCGCGACTTCCTCGTCCCCCGCTCCCCCGAACTCGAATTCCGACAGTGGCGACCCATCCACCGGCGAGAGCCGGGACAGGAACCCATCCCACCCGGCCCCGGCGCCCGCCGCCGACTGCGCCGCGCGGGTCCGTCCCCCGATGACGACGGTGCCGTCCGGAGCGACCGCGATCGCCTGCGCCTGGCCGGCTTTCGGGCCCGCGAGCGGGCGGACGAAGCGCGGCGCCGTGGCGCCGGGGTCGAGGGCGGCCACGAAGCCGTCCTCGTCATCGATCCCGCCGACGATCCAGAGCGTGCCGTCGAGCCCCGCGGCGATGCCGAGACCGCGATCGTTCTTCGGGCCCCCCAGCCAGGTCGAGCGCACGATCGAGGAGCCGTCGGGGGCGAGCGTGAGCGCGAACGCATCGGCGCCGCCTGCGAGCCCCGTCTGCAGGGCGGAGCGGGTGGGGAAATCGGCTGAAGTCGTGGTGCCGGTCACGTGGATCTGCCCGCCGGCACCCACCACCACCCCGGCGGGCTCCTCATCGCCCGAACCGCCGAAGACGGTCGTGGACAGGACCGTCCTGCCGTCGGCGGAGAGACGCGACAGGTAGCCGTCCCGCGCCTCGCGACGGCCTGCCGCTCGCGCCGCCTCGTCCACCGGAAGCGCGGGGATGCGACCCGCGACACACAGCGTCCCGTCCGGCGCCGTCGTCAGCGCCGGCCCGCGATCCGGCGCAGCACCCGCGGCCTTCGAGGCGGCCTCCGCCGGGAGGGAGAGACGCGCCTCCACGATCACCGGTCGGGTCGCATCGGCGGCGGTGGTCTCGAACCCGAGCCTTGATGAGCCGCGCCGGAGCAACCGGCCCTCGATTCCGACCCGCTCCTGCTCCCGTTCCTGGAAGAAGTCGGCGCTCAGGCGGGCCGCGCGCGCTGGGGCCGTCTCCGCGGTTTCCGTGGCGCCCAGCATCAGGGCACCTTCCGATTCGACCACGAGCGTTGCCGGGTCGGTCCCGGGTGGCAGCGTCCATCGCAGACGAATTCCGGCCGCATCGGCGCGGACCTCGAGGGGAATCCCGTCCGCGGCCGGGCCGTATCGCAGGCCGGCGAAGGTCGGAATGTCGTGAAGCCAGTGGTCCGGATCGGAGCCGATGAAGTAATGGACCCGTTCCGGGGTCGGCTCGGCGCCGGCCGCCGCCCCGCCATCGGTTGCGAATGCCAGCCGCACCGACCCTGTTCCGTCCGCCGGAACCACTTCCACCCCGTGCGCCAGGAACAGAGCCGTGAAATGCGGCCCACGCGCCAGGTAAAGGACCGGGGACTCCGCCTGCCCGGCATTGGCCTCGATGCGGATCGCGGCGGCGTCCTCGATGCGGATTGGTCGCGCCGGGGCCGCGGCCGCGGCCGTCTGCCGGCCGCTGCGGGGCTGAGCCCCGCCGACCGACCGCGCCCGATCCGAGAGCAGCACCAACGACACCAGCGCAACGGCGATGGAGCAAGCCGCCCGACCCTTCATGGCAGTCCTCCCCCCGGGAGCCGCAGCCAACGGCGCCGGCCCCGATTCTCAGGCGTGAATTTGGCCGGTAACTTCAATGGCTGCAACGCGCAAGAGCGGGATGAGCGCTAATGAGCGCTCGACCGTACATTGGGGAGGCCGCATCGGAGCGGGGGGGGGGGAACGCTGGTATTCTTTCCGCCACCCTCGGAAAGTCGACATCATGGGGAACGACTCAGCCCCACGCGTGCAGGGACCGCCGCCCCCGCCGGACGACCGCCTCGACTCCTGGAAGGAGATTGCCGCCTATCTCCGCCGCGACGAAAGCACGGTGCGCCGCTGGGAGAAGGATGGTCTTCCCGTGCACCGGCACCGCCACAAGCTGCGGTCGGTGTTCGCCTACAAGTCGGAGCTGGATGCCTGGTGGAGGAACGCCGAGCGCGAAGCCCGCGAATCGTCTCCGGCCCCTGCAGCCACGCCGACGCCTGCAGCCGAGCCGGTCCATGCGGCCGCACCGGTCCGCGGGCGCGGCAGGACATCGCGATTCTTCGCGAGGGCGGCTGTCATCCTGGTGGCCGCGATCGCCGTCGCCTCGACCTATCGGATCTGGCACCAGCCGGCGCGCGCGGCTCTCGCGCACGGGAACATCGTGCTGGCGGTGCTGCCGCTTCAGAACCTGAGCGGCGATCCAAACGAGGAGTACTTCAGCGACGGGCTCACCGAGGAGATGATCACGCAGCTCAGCCACCTGCAACCGGATCGGCTGGCCGTGATCGCGCGCACCTCCACGATGCAATACAAAGGAACCGCCAAGCGCGTGGATGAGATCGGCCGCGAGCTCCACGCGGACTATCTGCTGGAAGGGAGCGTGCGCCGCGCCGGCGGAGAGGTGCGCATCAGCGTGCAGCTCATCCGGATCTCCGACCAGACGCACGTGTGGGCGGAGAGCTATCAGCGCGAGGCGCGCGACATCCTCGCGCTGCAGAGCGACTTCGCCGCCGCGGTGGCCGAGGCCGTCAGCCTCAGGCTCACGCCCCAGGAGAAGGCGGACCTCGCGAGCGCCGGGCCGGTGAATCCCGCGTCCTATCAGCTCTATCTGCGCGGGCGGTACCTGTGGAACCAGCGCACGGAAGACGGGCTGCAGAAGAGCATTGCCTCGTTTCAACAGGCCCTCATCGACGATCCCGGAAGCGCGGCGTGCTATTCCGCTCTCGCCGACGCCTACAACGTCCTGGGGAACTGGGGCATGGTGCCTCCGAGGGAGGCCTATCCCAAGGCGAAGGCCGCCGCCGGCAAGGCCCTCGCGCTGAACCCGCGTCTCGCGGAGGCGCACATCGCCCTGGCCTACGCGATCCATCTCTACGACTGGAACGCGTCGGAGGCGGAGGCGGAATTCCGGAAGGGCCTGGCGCTGAATCCCAACTATGCGCCGGGTCACCAGTGGTACGCCGTCTTCCTGGCGTCCGAAGGCCGTTTCGACGAAGCGGTGGCGGAGATCACGCGGGCGCGCGAGCTCGATCCCCTGTCTCTCATCATTGGCGACGTGGTCGGCTGGATCTATTCGCTCGCCCGCCGGAACGACGACGCGGTCCGGGAGTTTCGCAAGGCGATCGACCTGGACGCCCGGTTCTACCCGACTCACTTCGATCTGGGATTGACGTACGTGGAGATGGGCCGATACGAAGACGCCATCGCCGAGCTCGAGCACGCCCGGACGCTCGCAGGCGACACGCCACGGACTCTTTCAGGCCTCGCGTACGCCTGTGCCAGGGCCCACCAGCAGGATCGCGCCAGGGGTTATCTCGATCGGTTGCAACAGCTTTCAACCCATCGCTATGTCCCCCCGTTCGACGTCGCCGTCGTTCATGCGGCCCTGGGTGAGCGCGACCTGGCCTTCGACTGGCTGGACAAGGCCTACGAGGATCGGCATCCCTGGCTGGTGATGCTGAAGGTCACGCCCAAGGTCGATAGCCTGCGATCCGACCCGCACTTCGCGGCGTTACTGGCGCGCATCGCCGAGGCAGCCCGGTAGCCAGGTGCCGCTTCGGGCGGCCGGTGTGATAGTTTTCGGACAGTGGCTGGCGGCCTGGAGATCGAGGTCAAGCTGAAGGTCGGCGAGCTGGTGGATGCGCCGGAGCGGCTCACCGCCACGAAGGTCCGTCTCGAAGAGATGGGCGCCACCGTCACCCACCCCCGCGAGTTCGAAGACAACCTGGCGTTCGATTTTCCGGATCGGTCCATTGTCCGGAGCGGGTCGCTCCTCCGGGTCCGGGTCATGGCCCGGGGGACCCTGCTGACATTCAAGGGACCGGTCTCCCCGCTCGCCGGCCTGGCTGTCCCGGGATCGGGCGCCTCCAGTGGCGCCGCTCGAACCTCCCCTCAGATGAAGGCGCGGCACGAGACCGAGCTGATGATCCCGTCCAACGAAACCGATGCGCTCCTGGCCATCATCCGAGGATTGGGGATGCAGCCGGTCTTCCAGTATCAGAAATACCGGACGACCTGGGACTGGAAGGGGCTCCACGTCCTGCTCGACGAGACGCCGATCGGAATCTACCTTGAGCTCGAAGGAGAGCGGGCATTGATCGAAGCGGGGGCACAGGCGCTGGGTTATCGTTTCGAGGACTTCATCACGAAGTCATACAGAGACCTGTATCTGGAGCACCTCGATCAAGGTGCGCAGGGGTTGCAGGGGTCGCGTTCAGAGGACCGGATGGTCTTTTGATGTCTTTTGATTCCAGGGACTTGGTTGCCGATGCAGCAACGCTCGACACGGTTGATGAGAGTGGTTGCCATGGTCAACTTATCCACAACGCAAGCGCGGCGCGGTGTTGCGGTGATGTCGTCCCGCCGACTTATGGTGCAATAGCATCATGAAAGCGATGATTCTGGCGGCGGGGCTGGGCGAAAGGATGCGTCCGCTCACCGAATCGCGCGCCAAGCCCTCCCTCCCCCTGCTCAACAGGCCGATCATTGCGCAGACCATTTCCTACCTCAAGGCACACGGCGTCGATGAGGCCGTGATCAACCTGCACTGGCAGCCGGAGTCGATTCGCGGCGTCATCGGGAATGGCCAGCGTCTCGGCGTGAAAGTGCATTATTCCGAAGAGCAGCTCATCCTCGGCACCGCCGGCGGCCTGAAGAAGGCCGAGGCGCATTTCCAGGGCGGCGGCACCTTCATCCTGATTAATGGAGACTTCGTCACCGACTGCGACCTGTCGGCGGTGATCGCCCAGCACAAGAAGAGCGGCGCGGTCGCGACCATGGTCCTCACCCCCCACCGACCCGGCACCGACTACGGCAGCGTCGAGGTGGACCCGGCCTCAGGTCATGTCGTGTCGATCGCCGGCCGCGGCCGCAAACCGGGACCGCGTGTCGCCGAGATCGAGAGCTACACCTTCTGCGGCATCCATATCCTTGAACCGACCATCCTCGACCTCATCCCGCCCGGGATGAAGTACGAGATCAACCGCGAGGTGTACCCGGCCCTGATGCAAAGCGGCGGGCTGGTCAAAGGGTATGTGCACCGCGGCCACTGGTTCGAGATGGGGACGCCGCGCCTGTATCTCGAAGGCAACCTGGCCGTGCTGGCGTCTGCATCCGAGTCGACGGGGGTGGCTGGCGCCGACGCCGCTCTTCAGGCGATGAAGAAGTCGGACGGCGTTTTTCTCGAGAATGTGAGTCTGCCAACCTCAACCACGGCCTCCGCACCCTATCTCATAGGTAAGGCCATGGCCATGGGAGAGCACTGCTCGATGCAAGGGGGTGTGATCATCGGTCGCCAGGTCCGCATCGGCAGCAGTTGCGCCATTCGGTCGAGCCTCATCTGGGACGGCGCCCGCCTCGGCGACAAGGTGCACCTGACCGACAGCATCGTGACGTCTGGGGTCTTCGTCCCACCGGGGTCGAGCCTGTCGGGCCGCATCCTGTTCCGGGTCGAGGGCTACCAAGGCAAGCGCGACAACCTCGAGCGGGTCGGGTCGGCCTGGGCGGCCCGCATCGGGTGAGCCCCGAGACATCCGGAACACTGGATTCCGCCGCAATGGATTTCGTCCGGCGGTTCTTCGGACCGGACGCGACCGCGGTCGAGATCGCCGGCGACGCATCCACCCGCCGGTTCTTCCGGGTCACCTCCCGGGCCGGACTCGACGCCGGGGGCACCGGACATCCGACGGCCGTGCTCATGGTTCACGGCGAGCCTCTCGCCCCCGACGCCCCCCTCTTCAGCAACCACGGGATCCTGTCGGCCATCGGCGCCCCGGTCCCCGAGATCCTCGGGCGCAACGAGCCAGAAGGCCTGGTCCTGGTCGAGGACTTCGGCGACACGACGATGCAGCGGTATCTTCTCGACGCCAACGGCTCGCGATCGCCAAAGACCGCCCCGGATCCGAAAAATCGGATCGAAACGGCCCTTCCTTTATATAGAGGGGCCTGCGACCTCATCGGGCTGATGGAGTCCCGGGGAGGTCAGGCGATGCGGCCGGACGACTTCGCAGCCCGGAACGCGCTCGACCGGGATCGCTTCCTGTTCGAGATGGGCCACTTCGACCGGCACTTCATCCGCGGGCTGCGCGGCCTGACGCCGGCCCCGTCCGAGGAGCGGCTGCTCCAGGCGTTCTACGATGACGTCGCGTCGGCGTGCGACCGGCTCCCCCGTGTCTACTGCCATCGGGACTACCAGTCCAGGAACCTGATGATCCGCCCCGGAGGTCGGCTCGGCCTGGTCGATTTCCAGGATGCCCGGATGGGACCATACACCTACGACGCCGCGTCGCTCCTGCGCGACTCATCGCTCGACCTCGAGCCGGCCCTGGTGGACGAGCTGCTCGACCGACTGGTGGAAAACATCGGGAAGCCGCTGGCGATCGGCCGGGAGGAGTTCCGCCGCGACTTCGACCTGATGGCCCTGCAGAGGAACATCAAGGACCTGGGGACCTTCGGCTACATGGCGACCGTCCGCGGCCGCCGCGACTACCTCGAGTACGTCCCCCGCACCCAGGAGTCGATCCGCCGGACCATGATCGGCGACGAACGCTGGCACGAGCCTTACCAGGTGTTCGCCCGCCTGGCTCTCTGACCCGGCTACTTCTTCGGTCCTTCGTGCAGCTCGACCGGATTCCCGTCGGGATCGTCGACCAGGATCTGCTTGCCGCCCGGCCCGACCTCCATCTGGTTCCTGAAGCGCGTGCCGGCCTGTTTCAGTGTCGTCACGGTCGATTCCAGGTCTTCGACGTAGAGCACGACGCGGTTCCAGCCGCCCGGTTCCTGTTGACGGCCGTCCGGCATTGGCCGCGCTCCCGATGCGGCCGACCCGCTCAGGATGAGATGCAGGTCGCCCCGCGACACGATGGTCACGGGACCCGCGGCTTGTGTCAGCTGGAAGCCAAGGTTCCTCGTATAGAAGCCGACCGCGCGGTCCATGTCGCGGACGTGGTAGCGGACCACAGCCGCATTGGTTCCGGGCGAGAAGATCGCGGGGCGCGTGCCGGATGGTTGCATCGATATCCTCCCTGTCACCCCTCCTCCCCACACTTCCAATCTACAGGGCCCGTCCTTTCCGGGCGACCCCGCCTCGACGGACCAGGCGAGCCCCTCTTTTTGGCCGGCATGGCCGGGCGGGCGTATCATCGTGACCTTCATGTCCGCATGGAACCCCACTTCGCCGCAGGACCGTCCCGATCTGCGCCTGATTTCCAGCCGAGGAACAATCGGCCCGGCCGTCCCTGACGGCGCGGCTGCGCCGGGTGCGCCCGACGACGCCTCTCTTCTCGACGCCTACTCGAGCGCCGTGGTCGGGGCGGTGGACAAGGTCTCCCCGTCGGTCGTGTTCCTCGAGGTGCAGGTGCGCGGGGACCGAAAGCGCGGCACGGCGGACCGGCGCGGCAGCGGCTCGGGCTTCATCTTCACTCCGGACGGGTTCATCCTGACGAACTCGCATGTCGTGCACGGGGCGTCGAAGATCCGGGCGACCCTGACGGACGGCCGGACCTTCGACGCCGACCTCGTCGGCGACGACCCGAGCACCGACCTCGCGGTGGTGCGCATCCAGGGGGCGAACCTGGCGCCCGCGGCCCTGGGTGAATCGGCGGCGCTCAGACCGGGGCAGATCGTCATCGCCATCGGTAACCCGTACGGCTTCCAGTGCACCGTGACCGCGGGAGTCGTGAGCGCGCTGGGCCGGTCCCTGCGCGCCGGCACCGGGAGGCTCATCGACAACGTCATCCAGACCGACGCGGCGCTGAACCCGGGCAACTCCGGCGGGCCGCTCGTGAACACGCGCGGCGAGGTCGTCGGCGTCAACACCGCGATGATCATGGCGGCGCAGGGCATCTGCTTCGCCATCGCGGTGGATACGGCCCGCTTCGTGGCGGCGCGGCTCATCAAGGACGGTCGCATTCGACGCGCCTGGCTCGGCATCGCCGGCCAGACCGTTCCGTTGCCGCGCCGGGTCATCCGCTTCTTCGACCTGGCGGTGGCGACCGGCGTGCTGGTCACCGGAACGGAGGATGGGAGTCCCGCGCGCGCCGCCGGCCTGCGCGAAGGGGACGTCATCCTTTCCTACGCGGACGCGCCGCTCGCCGGCGTGGACGACCTGCAGCGCCTACTGACCGACGTGCGCGTCGGCGTCAGCGCTTCTCTCGGGGTGCTCCGCGGAGCCGAGCTGCTCACGATCCCCATTGTGCCGGTCGAAGCCGCCAACCCCAGGTAGAAGCGGCGGAACTCAGAGGCTCGACGCGACCGCTCGCCGGCGTGTGACGATCGCAGGCTAGGCGGTCGCGCCGGCGGGCTGCACCCGCAGCCCTTCGACCAGAATCGTCGGCTGGCCGACGGCGGCGCGGGCGCGCTGGCCGTCCTTGCCGCACTCGCCGGCGCCGGAGTCGAAGCGCAGGTCGGTGCCGATGCCGCGCACCCCGGCCAGCGCCTTGAGGCTGTTGCCGTGGATGGCGCAGGGACCCGACGCGGCGACGAGACGCCCGCCGGCGATCAAAGCCCCGCGGCGAACCTGGAAGGCGAACTCGCCGGTCGCCGTGTCCACCTGGCCGGCCCCCAGCTCCTCGACGTAGAGGCCGCGCATCACCGAAGAGACGATGTCGCCGGGGCGGGTGTGCCCCTCGCGCACGAAGGTGTTGGTCATGCGCGGCAGCGGCAGGTCGCGGTAGGTCTCGCGGCGCGCGCTGCCGGTCGGGGCCGAGCCGGCGCGCCGTGCGGTCGTCCGGTCGAGCAGCAGGCCGACGACCCGGCCGTGCTCGATCAGCACGGTCGGAGCGGTGCGCCAGCCTTCGTCGTCGTAGCGGCGCGATCCGGGCAGGCCGTCGAGCGTCGGGTCGTCCACGATGGTCAGGAAGTCGGGCCCGACCTGCTCTCCGAAGAGGCTCGCGAGCGCCGACTTGCCCTCGAGCGCCCGGTCCCCCTCGAGCGCGTGGCCGCACGCCTCGTGGAACAGGATGCCTCCCGACCCCGGGCCGAGCACGATGGGCATGTCCCCTTCCGGCGCCGGGGCGGTCGCGTTCGCCGCGTCGAGCGCCGCGACCAGGAGGCGCGCCACCTCCGCCGGCGGGTGCACCGCCCCGAGACGCAGGGCGTTTCTGGCTCCTCCCCCGACGACGGCCGACAGGCGGCCGGCGGCTCCGGGCGCGACCGCCGCGGCCCGACCGGGACCTTCGACCCGCAGGCTGAACCAGGCCCAGTCGCGCCGGTCTTCGATGATCTCCCCCTCGGACGTGGCGATGAGCACCTGCTGCGAGCGGATCTGCGCCTGCGACTGCAGGGCGACCGCCCCCGGCTGACTCATCCACGAAGAGCCCCACGAGGTCCCTCCGGCCGCCCGCAGGAGCAGCCGCTCGACCTCCTGCAGGTAGGCGCGGATGCCGGCGGCGGCCGCCGCCCGCCCCGGGCCCGCCTGTCCCGGCGGCGCGGGAGCGGCCACCGCCTCCACGACGCCGCCCGCGCCGCGCGCCCCCGTCCCGCCTCCCCCGTCCACGCGATCGGCCAGGGACAGGATGCTGTCGGCATCGACCGCATCGACGACGACGTGGCGGGTCTTCCCCTCGGGAGTCAGCAGCCGGGCGGCCGCCCCGTGGCCGCTCAGCGACTCCGAGCCGGTCTCCTCGCCACCCAGGCGAACCACCGAGGTGAGCGCCGTCCCCTCGAGGAACAGGTCGCCGTACTCGCCGGCCCGCCGCACCAGGCGCGCGGCGGCGCGACGGAGCAGCACCGGATCGGGGAACGCGACGGAGACCATGGCGGCGCGGGAAGGCTCCTGTGACTCCACCATTCTACAGAGGGCCGTTTGGCATACCATCGGCCGCATGCCGCCGTACCCGTTGATGCGCCTGGGCGGGATCCGCGTGGTCGTCGACCCGACGTGGATCTTCGTCTTCGTGCTGGTCGTCATCAGCCTCGGCGGCTCGTACCTGCCGGCGGTCGCGCCGCATCTCGACCCGCTGGAGGCCTGGCTGCTTGGCCTGCTCGCCGCGGTGCTTCTCTTCGGCTCGGTGCTGCTGCACGAGCTCTCCCACGCCCTCCTCGCGCAGCGCGCCGGCATCCAGGTGCCGCGCATCCGGCTGTTCCTGTTCGGCGGCGTGTCGGAGATGGCGGCCGAGCCGCACTCGCCGAACGCCGAGCTGCGCATCGCCGCGGCCGGTCCGGCGGTGAGCCTGATGATCGCGCTCGCCGCCGGCGTGCTGGCGCAGGTCTTCCCCGAGCCGAGCGGCATGCGGGCGCTGTGCGACTACCTGTCGGTGTCGAACCTGCTGCTCGGGCTCTTCAATCTGCTGCCGGGGCTGCCACTCGACGGCGGCCGGATGCTCAAGGCGTTCCTCTGGTCGCGGCACGGGAACCTCTTGCGCGCCACGCGCTCGGCGGGGCGCGGCGGCGCCGTGCTCGGCTACACCTTCATCGCCCTCGGCCTCTATTTCATCGCGCGCCAGGACTGGCTGTCGGGCATCTGGCTCGGCATCCTCGGGCTGTTCCTGCAGCGCGCCGCGACCGCATCGTACGAGACGGCGCTCCTGCGCGACACGCTGTCGGGCGTGCGCGTCGCGACGCTCATGACGCGCGAGGTGGTGACGGTCCCCGACCACATCAGCATCGACGAGCTGGTGCAGGAGTTCGTCCTGCGCAAACCGCACGCCGCCTTCCCGGTGATGAGCGGCGACCTCCTCCAGGGGATGATCAGCATCGCGCAAGTGCGCCGGGTGCCGCGCGACGAGTGGATGCGCACGCCCGTGCGCCAGGTGATGACGCCGCTCGTCGAGCGCGCCGCCGTTGGACCCGACGACGACGCCGTCGTCGTGCTCGAGCGCATGATCCGCGAGGACGCTTCGCCCCTCCCGGTGACGCGCGAAGGTCGCCTCATCGGCATCCTCAGCCGACACGATGTCCTCAAGGTCTTCCAGGTGCGCGCCACTCTCGCGGATTCCCGGTGAGCGGGCCGCTCACGGCGCGGCGGCTGATCCTGTCGTTGCTGCTGCTCGGGCTGGCGCTCGTCGTCACGCTGGCGATCGGCGCGGGCATCGGCAGCAGCAAGGCGAACTGGGGCGATCTCTTCGGCGGCGGCGAGGCGGCGGTCACCATCCTCAGGCTGCGGATGCCGCGGCTGCTGCTGGCGGCGATCGCGGGGGCGGCGCTGGGCGCGGCGGGCGCGGTCTTCCAGGCGGTGCTGCGCAACCCGCTCGCCGACCCGTACATCCTCGGCGTGTCGGGAGGGGCGGCGCTCGGCGCCTTCGCGGTCACGGCGGCCGGCCTCACGGCGATGGCGCCGTTGCTGCCCATCCGGCAGGCGGCGGCGTTCGCGGGGGCCATCCTGACGGTGCTGTTCATCTTCCTCCTGTCGAGCGTCGGAGGACGGGTCGCGTCGTACCCGATGCTGCTCATCGGGGTCGTGACCAATACCGTCTACCTGGCGGTCATCCTCTTCATCCAGACGCTGGTCGAGCTGACCCGGCTGCACGGGCTGCGCATCTGGATGATCGGGAGCATCCCGATCGAGGGCTACGACGTATTGACCCCGTTGGCCGCGCTGACCGCGGCGGGGGTCGTCGCCATCGGCGTCTTTGGAAGGGACCTGAATCTTCTCTCAGCGGGCGAGGACGCGGCGCGCTCGCTCGGCGTCGGGGTCGAGCGCTCGCGGATGGTGCTGGTCGCGGTGGCGTCGCTCGTCACCGCGGCGGCGGTCGCGGTGACCGGGCCCATCGGCTTCGTCGGCCTGATCGTGCCGCACGTGGCGCGCATCCTCTTCGGGCCGGACCACCGGCTGCTCGGACCGGCCGCCGCCCTGTGCGGCGCCATCTTCCTGGCCGCGGCCGACACCCTGGCGCGCACCGTCATCGCCCCGACCGAGCTGCCGGTCGGCGTGGTCACCGCCATGGCCGGCGGCCCGTTCTTCCTCTGGCTCTACCGCCGCCAGCGCGGAAGGACCTACTTCGAATGACGACGCACGCCGCCGCGGAACCGGGCGTGCCCCTGACGGCCGCGGCTCCCCTGCTCGAGGCGCGCGGGGTTTCGTTCCGGCATCACGGCGCGCGGGTGCCGCTGTTCGACCGCCTGTCGCTGCAGCTGGCGCCGGGCGAGTTCGCCGGCATCCTCGGGCCGAACGGGTCGGGGAAGACGACGCTCCTGCGCCTGCTCGCGGGGCTGCTCCGCCCGGACAGCGGCAAGGTCGTTCTCGAGGATGCCGAGCTCGAGGCGCTGTCGCCGCGGCTGCGGGCGCGGTCGATCGCGGTCGTCCTGCAGGAGCCGTCGCTGCTGTTCAACTTCAGCGTGCTGGAGATCGCGCTGATGGGTCGGTCGCCGCACCTCGGCCTCTGGGGGCTGGAGGGCGCGGAGGATTTCGCGGCGGCGCGGCGGGCTCTCGCCGAGGTGGATCTCGCCGGCTGCGAGGACCGCCCGGTGCAGGAGTTGTCGAGCGGCGAGCGGCAGCGGGTGTTCCTGGCGCGGGCGCTGGCGCAGGAGCCGCGCCTGCTCCTGCTCGACGAGCCGACCGCCTTCCTCGATCTCAAGCACGCCCTCGGGCTCTACGAAATCCTGCGCCGCCTCAACCGCGAGCGCGGGCTGACGATCGTCACCGTCAGCCACGACCTGAGCCTCGCCGCGCGCTATGCCTCGCGGCTCGTCCTGCTCGATCGCGGCCGCATCGCCGCCGATGGCGCGCCCGGGGAGGTGATCACTCCGGCGCGCCTGCGCGATGTGTACGGCGCCGAGACCGACGTCTTCCTCGATCCCGCCACCGGCACCCCGGTGGTCATTGCACGCGGCCCCGTCTCCGGGGCCTTGGTCCGCGGCCCGGCGGCGTGAAGCTCGCGACGTGGAACGTCAACTCGGTGCGGGCGCGCAGGGAGCGGCTGCTGCGCTGGCTCGAGACGCACCGCCCCGACGTCCTCTGCCTCCAGGAGATCAAGGGGAGCGAAGAGGACTTCCCCACCGCCGAGACGACGGCGCTCGGGTACTACGCCGCCATCCATGGCCAGAAGGGATGGAACGGCGTGGCCATTCTGTCGCTCACCGAGCCGCAGGCGGTGGAGCGCGGCCTCGGCGACGACCCCGAAGACGGCCACGCGCGTCTCATCTCGGCGGACATCGGCGGCGTGCGCGTCGCTTCGGCCTACGTCCCCAACGGCCAGGCGGTCGGATCCGACAAGTGGACGTTCAAGCTGGCGTGGCTGAGGCGGCTGCGCGCGTGGCTCGACGCTCGCTCGCCGGCAGCGCCGCTCGCGGTGTGCGGCGACTTCAACGTCGCCCTCGACGAGCGCGACGTGAAGAACCCGGCCCTGTGGGAGAAATCGGTGCTGTTCCATCCCGAGGCGCGGCAGGGGCTGCAGCACGTCCTGGCGTGGGGGCTCCAGGACGTCTTCCGCCGGCACCACCAGGAAGGTGGCCTCTACTCCTGGTGGGATTACCGGATGCTGGCGTTCCCGAAGAACGACGGCCTGCGCATCGACCTGGTGCTCGCAACCCCGCCGCTGGCCGAACGCTCGATCGCGGCCTGCATCGATCGCGACGAGCGCAAGGGAGTGCAGCCGTCGGATCACGCACCGGTCATCACCGAGTTCGATCTGAGCCGACCATACTCCGGGAGCGGCGCTCCCGGCATCGGGGGAAGCCATGCGGCATCGACGTGATTTCCTGAAGGCGGGAGCGATTCTGGGCGGCGCGCTGTTCTCCGGCTTCGCCCCTGGCGCGGCTGGAACGACCGGCGCCGGCTGGAGTGCCGGGTCCCGGGACGCGGTGGAAGGAACCGAGTCGGCGAAAGCGCCGAAGAAGCCCCACGTGAAAGGGCCGAAGCCGCTCGACCTGCTGGTCCTCGGCGGCACCGGCTTCATCGGGCCGCACTTCGTGCGCCACGCCGTGTCGCGCGGTCACAAGGTGACCATCTTCACGCGCGGCCGCAAGAACCCGGACCTCCCCGAGGGGATCACCCGCCTCACCGGCGACCGCAACGGACAGCTCCAGGCGCTCGAAGGGAAGAAGTGGGACGCGGTGGTGGACGACTCGGCCACCAATCCCGACTTCGTGCGCCAGAGCGCGGCGCTCCTGAAGGACGCGGTGGGCCGGTACCTGTTCACCTCCTCGACCGGCGTCTATTACCCGTACCTGACGCGCGGGCTCGACGAGACGACCGCGCCGCACCTGGAGCAGCACATCGAGAACGACGGCAGCGAGACGTACGGAGTCAACAAGGCGAACTGCGAGAAGATCGTCGCCGACACGTTCGGCGACCGCGGCCTGGTCGTGCGGCCCGGGTACATCGTCGGCCCGGGCGACACGAGCGACCGCTTCCCCTACTGGCCGGTGCGCTTCGCCAAAGGCGGCGAGATCCTCGCGCCGGGCCGGGCCGACGACCCGTGCCAGTGCATCGACGTGCGTGACCTGGCGGAGTTCTACCTGAACCTCCTCGAAGGCGGGCGCAGCGGCGTGTTCAACGCCACCGGGCCCGCCTCGGTCATGACCGCGCCGGAGTTCTACAAGCTGGCGCGCAAGACGCTCAACAAGAACGCGACCCTGATCTTCATCGAAGACTACGCCTTCCTGAAAGAGCACCAGATCGAATACTCCATTCCCTGGGCGATGCTCGTCGACAACGAGGAAGGGATGATGTCGATCGACATCGGCAAGGCCATCGACGCCGGCCTGCGGCATCGTCCGCTCGCCGAAACGCTCCGGGACACGCTCGCCTGGTGGCCGACCGTGCCGGAGGAGCGCCGCAACAAGCCCGCCTTCGCCATCACGCCGGAGATCGAGGCGCAGGCGCTCGCCGACTGGAAGAAGCGCCAGGAGGCCGCATGAAGGGTGGAGGCCCGATGATTCGAGACTACGCACGCGTCGTCCTCGCTTCTCTGGCGATCGGCTTCGGCTCCGCCGCGGCGGCCGAGAGGTCCGCCTCTTCGGCCCAGGCGCCGGCCGTCCCGACCGCGGTGCCCGCCTCGTCCTACCAGGCGCTCGAATGGCGGCTGCTCGGGCCGTTCCGCGGCGGGTGGGCGACGGTGGCCGCGGGCATCCCGGGTGACGCGGTGACCTTCTACTTCGGGTCCGCCGACGGCGGCGTCTGGAAGACCGACGACGCGGGTGTCACGTGGAAGCCGCTCTTCAACAACCAGGGGAGCGCGTCGATCGGCGCCCTCGCCATCGCCCCGGGCAACCCCAAGGTGATCTGGGTCGGCACCGGGCAGATGCAGCAGCGCTGGGACATCGCCGAGGGAGACGGGGTGTACCGCTCCACCGACGGCGGCGCGACCTGGAAGCATCTCGGACTCGAGCAGACGCGGCACATCGGGCAGATCTGGGTCGATCCGAAAAACGCCGACGTCGCCATCGTCGCGGCGGTTGGGCACATGTTCGGCCCGAACCCGGAGCGCGGCCTCTTCCGCACCGCCGACGGCGGGCGCACCTGGACCAAGGTGCTCGATCGCGGCCCCGACGTGGGGGCGGTGGACATCGCGTCGGACCCGGCGGTGCCGGGCGTGCTCTATGCCTCGACCTGGGAGGTGCGCCGGCATCCGTGGCTCGACTACTGGCAACCGCCGGCCGGGCCGGGCAGCGGCATCTGGAAGTCAACCGACTCGGGCCGCACCTGGAAACCATCAGGAATGGCGGGACTGCCGAAGACGCCGATGGGACGCATCGACCTCGGCGTGGCGCCGGGCCGCCAGGCGCGCCGCGTCTACGCCGGCATCGACGCCCACGAGGGAGGCGGGCTCTACCGCTCCGACGACGGCGGCGCCACCTGGACGCAGGTCAATCCCGACACGGATCTCGCCGGCTCGTACATGAACTGCATCGTCCCCGACCCGAAGAATCCCGACATCGTGTGGGCGGCGGGACGCGGGCTGCGGCGATCGACCGACGGCGGCAAGACCTTCTCGGTGGCCAAGGGCGCGCCGGGCGGCGACGACTACCACTTCCTCTACATCGACCCGCGCCAGCCGCGGCGCATGATGCTCGCCGCCGACCAGGGAGCGGCCGTGACGCACAACGCCGGCGAGACCTGGAGCTCCTGGTACAACCAGCCGACGGGGCAGTTCTACCGGCTCGCGGTGGACGACCAGATCCCGTACCGCATCTACAGCGGGCAGCAGGACAGCGGCACGGTCAGCATCGCGTCGCGCAGCGACTACGGCCAGCTCACCTTCCGCGACTGGAACCCGACCGGCGGCGACGAGCGCGACGGCGACGTCCCCGACCCCGCCAACCCGGACATCGTCTACGGCGCCGGGCTCGGCGGCCGGCTGTCGCGCTGGGACGCGACCACGGCGCAGGTGCAGAACGTCACGCCGTGGCCCATCTCGACCTATGGCCAGCGGCCGCAGCCCGACACCGAGCGCTATTCCTGGATCACGCCGCTGGCGATCTCGAAGCGGCCGCCGCACGCCCTCTACCACGGGACGCAGAACCTCTTCCGCTCGACCGATGGCGGACACTCGTGGACGCCGATCGCCGCCGACCTCACCGGCGCGGCCAAAAAGCCCGAGAACTGCGACGGCGACGTGCCGGTGGAGCGCGCCTCGGCCTGCGGCTATGGCGTCATCTTCGCGGTCTCGCCCTCCGCGGCCGCGGACGGGGTGGTCTGGATCGGCACCGACAACGGCCGCGTGCAGGTCACCAAGGACGAAGGCGGCTCGTGGACCGACGTGACGCCGCGCGGCATGGCCGACTGGACCAAGGTGAACTTCATCGACCTCGACCCCGAGGACGCCGGCGTGGCGTACGTCTCCGCCGACCGGCATCGACTGGATGACAGGCGCCCGCTGGCGTGGCGCACGAAGGACTCCGGCGCCACCTGGACGGAGATCGGCGCGGGACTGCCGAAGGACCACTGGGTCGGGGTGGTGCGTCACGACCCGAAGCGGCCGGGACTCCTGTTCGCGGGGACGAACCGCGGCGTGCACGTTTCGTTCGACGACGGCTCTCACTGGCAGCCGCTGCAGCTCAACCTGCCGACGACCGGCATCAACGACCTGGTGGTGCACGACGACGACATCATCGTCGCGACGCAGGGGCGCGGCCTCTGGGCGCTCGACGACATCGAGCCGTTGCGCCAGCTGGCTGCGTCCATGACCGGGGCGGGCGACGCGAAGGTCTCCGCGGGCGGTCTCGTCCTGGTGAAGCCTTTGACCGGGTACCGCATCCGCTCCAACCAGAACAAGGACACGCCTTTGCCGGCGGAGGAGCCGCGCGGCGAGAACCCGCCGGTCGGCGCCATCCTCGATTACCTGCTGCCGGGGGGCGCGACCGGCCCGGTGACGATCGAGATTGCCGACGAGGCGGGCACCGTGTTGACCCGCTTCCGCAGCGACCAGCCGCGCACGCGCGAGACCGAGACCGTCTACTTCGAAGACAAGTGGGGCCGGCCACTGCCGAGCCCGACGGCGCGTCCGGGCCACAACCGCTTCGTCTGGGACCTGCGCCTGCCGCCGCCGCGCGCCCTCGAGCCGGAGTACACCATCGCGGCGGTTCCCGAAGAGCCGGAGTACGTCATGCCGGCCGGCGCCTTCGTCCTGCCGGGCAGGTACGAAGTGCGGCTCACCGCCGGCGGCGCGACCGTCACGCAGCCGCTCGCCGTCGAGCTGGACCCGCGCCTCAAGGTGAAGCGGCGCGACCTCGAGGACCTGCTGTCGTTCCAGCGCGAGGTCGGGGCGACGCTGGCCCAGTCGGCGTCGCTGGTCGAGGAGGCCGAAGCGATCCGCCAGCGGCTCGAAAAGGCTCTCAAGGATCCGAAGGTCGAGACCACCCGCCCCGAGGTGCGCCGCGCCCTCGACGCCCTCAAGGGGCTCGACGAGCCGCGCGACGAGCGGCCGCGCCGCGCCAACCAGCTCCTCTCGTCGCTCGCGACCGACCTCGAATCGGTCGACGCCGCGCCGACCGACCCGCAGCACCGGATGCTCACCCACTTCCGCGATCGGCTGAAGCGCTACCAGGCCCGCTTCGACGATTACAAGACGAAGGTCCTCGCCGCCGCCGACACGGGGTCGCACTGATGCGCCGGTGTCGGTCCCGAGCCATCCTGGTGCCGGCGCTCCTCGTCGCGTCTTCGCTGGCCGCGGCGCCGCACGCTCCCTCCCAGGCGCCGGCCGGTCAACCGTCCGGCATCACCGGAGTCGTCTTCGAGGACGCGAACAGGAATGGCCGCCGCGATTCAGGCGAGAGCGGGATCGAAGGGGTCGCGGTCTCGGATCAGCGAACCGTCGTTCGCACCGACAAGGAGGGACGCTACACGATTCCCCCCGCCGCGGGCGCCCGTCCGATCTTCGTCAGCCTCCCCGACGGCTGGTCCGGTCCGTTCTGGCAGGCTGCCGCGCCCGCCATCGACTTCGGCCTGGTGCGCCGCGCGAGCGCATCCTCGTTCTCCTTCCTGCACGCGTCCGACACGCATCTCGACGAGGCGAGCCTGCCGCACCTGGTGAAACTGCGCGCGCTGGTGGCGGAGAAGAAACCGGATTTCGTGGTCATCACCGGGGACCTGGTGCGCGACTCGCTGCGGGTCGGCGAGGACAAGGCGCGCCCGCTCTTCGAGCTGGTCGTCGCCGAGCTGAAGAAGTTCCCGGTGCCGGTGTTCACGGTGCCGGGCAACCACGACATCTTCGGGATCGAGCGCGACAAGTCGCACGTCGCCGCCGACCATCCGCTCTACGGGCGCACCATGTACCGGAAGTTCCTCGGGCCCGACTACTACTCGTTCACCTGGGGCGGCGTGCGCTTCCTCGGGCTCAACAGCGTCGACAACGACGACATGTCGTACTACGGGCACTTCGATCGCGAGCAGCTCGACTGGGTGTCGCGCGACCTCGCCGCGGCGCCGGCCACGGCACCGGTCGTGACCTTGAACCACATCCCGATGGCCACGTCGATCGAGGGGCTGCTCGGGCTCATGGAGGACCCGCCCGCGCCGAGCATCATCACCATCGGCGGCCACGGGCAGTTCCGCCACGTCGTCTCGAACACGGGCGAGCTGCTGCAGGCGCTGGGTTCGCACCGGCTGGAGATGGCGCTCGGCGGGCACATGCACGTGAGCGAGCGGGTGCTGGTTGACACGACGATCGGGCGGGTGCGCTTCCACCAGACGGCGGCGGTCGTCGGGCCTCAGGAAGCCGGCGGCCTGCAGTATCCCTCGGGCGTGACGCTCTACCGCGTCAGCGGCGGACACGTGGACGACGGCACGTTCCTGCCGCTCGTCGTCACGCCCTGACTCAGGGACAGGGGAAGGGAAGGATCCGTTCGGCGCCGCCGGTCGCGAACCCGGCGGTCGACTCCCCGCGGCAGTTCACCCCGGTGACGTAATAGACGAACCGGCTCCCCGGCGGGAGCGCTCCGCCGCCGTCGCCGGTGCTGAGTCCCGCCACGTCCGGGGTCAGGCACGCCAGGTCGGCGAGGTCGGCGCGCGTCCCGCGATAGACGTTGTAGGCGTCGGCGAAAGCGTCGGAGCTCCAGGAGAGAATCGCGTCGGTGACCGAGCCGGCGACGAGGCTCAACGTCAGGCCCTGCGTCTCGGTGGTCAATGAGCGCACGCAGACGCCGCCGTCCTGCGGGTTCGCCCCGATCATTCCTTCGTTGAGCTGCGCCGACTGGAAATGCAGGGGGGAGGTGCTGCCCTCCCCGCCGACGGCGGTGAAGTTCAGCAGGAGGAACTCCCCGCTCCCGGACAAAGGCGTCGTCCCGAACAGCGAGATACGGATGACCCCCGGCGTCGAGAGATTGGTCGTCAGGGTGTGCGGGTTGGTGATGGCGGTCTTGCTCACGGCGGTCGCCTGCAGCGTCGCGGCCGTGTAGGTGATGACCAGGTCGGTGCCGAGAATGCCGCTCGCGTTGTCGATGGTGATCGGCACGCTGAAGGCGGTGCCGGGCGCCACCCCGGTCGCGGGGAGGGTCAGCGTGGCGGCCTCGAGCGGCGCCGCGGCGAGGAGCAGCAGCCCCCCGACGAGCGGCAGCAGACCCGCCCTCGCGAGCGGCCGCGCCGTGTCCCGGGCGAACCCGCTTGTCACTCCCCTGACGGTCATCCGGACGGCTCCTTCCGGCTTCCTGACCCGGCCCGTGAATCTACGACGAACCCACCCCGGTGGGTATGGAAATCGGCGCGGGCCGGGCCGTCGCCCGTTCCCGCCGCCGCGCGTCAGGGACAGGCGTTCGCCGACGCGGCAATCTCCGCGTCGCGCGAGCCGACCTGTGACGGCGCACCCGAGTCGTACGTGCCTCCGGTGCAGCCGGTGGCGCGCATCAGGTAGAAGTACCCGCCGCCCACCGCCGGAGAAGCCGGGTCCAGGACGCTCAGCGCCGACGCGTCGTTGGCCAGGCACGTCCCGACGCTGGTCGTGAAATTGCCGCCCGAGGAACTCAGCGTCAGCAGATCGCCGCGGACCACATCGTAGAAGCTCGCCCCCGGAATCGCGGTCCAGTGCACGTTCGCCTCGACCAGCGTCGTCGGCGTGACCGCCAGCAGCAGATCGGGCTGGCAGGACGACGAGAGGCCGTCCAGCGCGCACACGATGTGGTACGGCAGCGGGCAGGTTCCGGTGTTCGGGCCGCACGAGGCGCCGGCGTTGAAGCCCTCGTCGGTCGTGCCGTCGCAATCGTTGTCGCGCCCGTCGCAGAACTCCTGCGCGCCGCACGAAGAAACCGAGCCGTCCACCGGGCAGGTGGAGGGGCTCCCCTCGTTGAGAGTGGCCGACTGCAGGTCGAGCGGCGACGTGGTCCCGGTCGGACCGTTCACGAGGAACGTGATCTGGGCCAGGCTGCCGCTCCCTGAGAGCGGGCTCACGCAGAAGATGGAGATCAGCACCTGGTTGGTCACGCCGAGGTTGGCGTTGACGGTGCACGACCCGGTCAGCGATCCGGCGCTGACCGACTGCGCCAGAACCACGGTGCCGTCGTAGACGATCTTCAGGTCGGCGGAGACCACGCCCAGCCCGGTCAGGCTGCTCGCGTTGACCGGGACGACCACCGTGACATTGGGTGACGAAGTCGTCGCCGGCAGGCTCACGGTCGTCGTCTCGGCGACGCAGGAGTCGTGGATCGAGCCCGAGACGCAGGTCGCGGTGCCGGTGCGATCGCAGGGAGCGGCGCCGCAGTGGGTCGTGTAGGGCACGAAGTCCTCGTCGGTCGAGCCGTCACAATCGCCGTCGATGCCGTCGCAGGTGAGGTCCATCGGGCCCAGCGGCGGATTCGGCGTGCAGGTCTGCGGCTGCCCGTTCACGCAGACCGGAACGGTGTGCGTGCAGGCGCCGACGCCGCACGTCGTCGTGCCGAGGTCGACCGGCGTGAACACGCATCCGGTCGCCGGAGCGCAGGAATCCGACGTGCACTGGTTGTTGTCGTTGCACGTCAGCGGACCGCCCGCGGTGCACACCCCCGCGTGGCAGGTGTCGGTCTGCGTGCAGGCGTCGTTGTCGCTGCACCCGGCGCCGTCCGGGGCGTTGGGATTCGAGCACGTGCCCGTGCCCGGGTTGCAGGTCCCCGCCACGTGGCACTGGTCGCTCGCCGTGCAGGTCACCGGGTTCGCGCCGGTGCACGTTCCCGCCTGGCAGGTGTCGCTCTGCGTGCAGGCATTGGCATCGTTGCAGCTCGTGCCGTTCGGCTTGCTCGGGTTCGAGCACGTCCCCGTCTGCGTGTCGCAGGTGCCGGCGTCATGACACTGGTCGCTCGCCGTGCAGGTCACCGGATTCGCGCCCGTGCAGGTCCCTGCCTGACAGGTGTCGGTCTGGGTGCAGGCGTTGCCGTCGTTGCAGCTCACACCGTTCGGCTTGCTCGGGTTCGAGCACGTCCCCGTCTGCGGGTCGCAGGTTCCGGCGTCATGACACTGGTCGCTCGCCGTGCAGATCACCGGGCTCGCGCCGGTGCAGATTCCCGCCTGGCAAGTGTCACTCTGCGTGCAGGCGTTGCCGTCGTTGCAGCTCACACCGTTCGGCTTGCTCGGGCTCGAGCACACGCCCGTTTGCGGATCACAGGTGCCGGCGTCATGGCACTGGTCGCTCGCCGTGCAGATGACCGGGGAGCCGGGGGTGCAGGCGCCGGCGGAGCAGGTCTCGACGCCATTGCAGGCGTTGCCGTCATCGCAGGCGGCGCTGGCGCCTTCGTCGGTCGAGCCGTCACAGTCGTTGTCGAGGCCGTCGCACAGCTCGGGACCGCAGACCTGGAAGCTGCCGCCGTCGATGCACAGGCTCGGATTGCCCTCGTTCAGCTGCGCCGAGGTCACCGCCAGAGCGCTCGAGGCGCCATAGTTCCCCGCCACGGTGAAGCCAACGGTCGCGAGCGTGCCCGCGCCGGCGAGCTCGTTGACGCAGAAGACCGAGATGACGATCTGCCCGGAGGTCCCGGTGTTGGGTGTCAGCGTGCAGCCGCTGATCACGCTTCCCGCCGTGACCACCGGAGACTGCAGCACCGCCGGGTTGTAGGACAGACGCACGTCGGCCGAGAAGACGCCGAGCCCGGTGAGGTCCGTGACCGAGACCGGCACCGACAGCGTCTGTCCCGGGATCTGCTGCAGACCATCCGGCAGGCTCAGCGTGGCCGCGCACGACTGGGCCAGCGCCTCGGGCGAGGTGCCCGCGGCCGCTCCCAGCACGAAGAGCAGCGCCGCCGCCCACGACAGGGAGCGCACGACGAACGATGATGCCCGACGCCGTCGAGTTCCGATGGCTCCCATGACCGCCTCCCCGCCTCGCATGACCGTCTCCGCGCCCCTCACCGGACTTTCCCCAGCCTGACGCGTCCGGCCTTCATCGTGACGGGGAGGGTGCCCTCGTCCGCGAAGCCCTGCAGCGTCAGCGTCGATCCCTTCTTCGAGTTGCCCGCCATCTTGAACGTGATCTTCACGAGGTCCCCCGAGGCCCCCAGCGGCTCGGGGCCGAAGAGGCTGATGCGCACGTGCCCGGGGTCGCCCAGGTTCGGCGTCAGGGTGAAGGCGCGCGCCGCGTCGCCGACCGTGACCTCCAGGGGTGTGAGCGCCGACGCATCGAAGCCCAGGTCGAGGTCGAAGGACAGCGCCTCCTCGGCACCGGTCGCCGAAATCGCCACCTCGAAGGTCCGTCCCGGGGTGCCCGTGACCTGCGCGACGGTGAGCCGGCCGCCGGTCGAGGTGCGCGTCAGACCGAGGCTGCGCAACCCGTCGAGGCTCAGCCCGCCTCCGCCGGTCAGCGGGGACGCGAGGTTGGACCAGTTCCCCGAAACGTCGCCGAACAGCCCGGCCAGGAAGTCCTGGCCGGCGACCGTGTCGACCAGCGGCGAGTACGAGATGCTGCCGTTGAGGCCGGCGGACGGGTTCGGCGCGACGGTGGACTGGAAGTTCGCGGGTGACGGGGTCGGCACCAGGAACCAGTCGCTGCCGACCGCGGTCGCCGCCGGCAGCTGCGGGATCAGACCCGCCGCGAACTGCGCAATCTGCGCCGCGTCGAATGACGTCGCGGACCCGTTCCCGGAGGTGTCCCCGGCCAGAGTCTGCGTCGGCGTCAGGGCGATCAGGTTCACCGACGCTCGCGCGACCAGGGCCGCATCGAACGAGGAGATCGCTCCGAGGAAGTCGCCGCTCTTCGACGGGCTCACGGTGTACGACTGCCCGCTCTGCCGTCCGGTGAACGCGTACTGGCCGGACGCGCCGGTGGTGGAGGAATCGGGCACGCTCGGGCCGGTGCCGGTGAGGCTCACGCCGATGCCTCCGACCGGCTTGGACGAGGGCTCGAGGCTCTGGTCCGCGTCGCGGTAGTAGCGGATGGTCCCGCCGATGTCGGCGGCGCAGACGGTGGGCGCGTGCGTGCAGGCGTCGGCGGACTCGTCGCAGGCGTCGAGCGTGCACCCGTTGAGGTCGTTGCAGTTCGGCGGCGTGCCGGCCACGCAGCCGCTGGCGGGATGGCAGGTCTCGACGCCGTTGCAGAACTGTCCGTCGTCGCAGACCGGCGGCGTGCCGGGCACACAGCCGGTCGCGGGGTTGCAGGTTTCGACACCGTTGCAGGCGTTGCCGTCGCTGCAGGTGACGGCCGCGCCGGAGCAGGTGCCGCCGGTGCAGACGTCACTGCTGGTGCAGGCGCTGCCGTCGTTGCACGTCGTCCCGTTCGGGGCCTGCGGGTTCGAGCACGAGCCGTTGGCCGGGTTGCAGGTGCCGGCCACATGGCACTGGTCGGTCGCGGTGCAGACGACCGGGTTCCCGCCCGTGCAGGTTCCCGCCTGGCAGGTGTCGGTCTGCGTGCAGGCGTTGCCGTCGCTGCACGTCGTGCCGTCGGCCTTCGCCGGGTTCGAGCACTGGCCGTTCTGCGGATCGCAGCTGCCGGCCGTGTGGCATTGGTCGAGCGGCGTGCACACCACCGGGTTGGCGCCGGTGCAGGTCCCCGCCTGGCAGGTGTCGACCTGCGTGCAGGCGTTGTTGTCGGAGCAGGACGTGCCGTTCGGCGCCGCCGGGTTCGAGCACTGGCCGCTTTGCGGATCGCAGGTTCCGGCCCCGTGACACGAGTCGAGCGCGGTGCACACGACCGGCGTGCCGGCGCTGCAGGAGCCCGCCTGGCAGGTTTCACCCGTGGTGCAGGCGTTGCCGTCCGAGCAGGCGCTTCCGTCGGTCTTCGCCGGGTTCGAGCAGACGCCCGTGGTCGTGTTGCAGACGCCGGCGTCGTGGCACGAATCGCTCGCGGTGCAGACCACCGGCGCGCCGGCGGTGCAGGTCCCGGCCTGGCAGGTGTCGCTCTGCGTGCAGGCGTTGCCGTCGGAGCAGGTGGTGCCGTTCGGCGCGGCCGGGTTGGTGCAGATGCCGGTCCCCGGGTTGCAGACGCCGGCGACGTGGCACGCATCGAGCGCGGTACAGGTCACCGGCGTTCCGGCTACGCACGCTCCGGCCGAGCAGGTCTCGACGCCGTTGCAGGCATTGCCGTCGTCGCAGGTGATCGGCGCGAACACGCACTGGCCGTTGGCCGGGTTGCACGAGTCGGTGGTGCACGCGTTCCCATCGTTGCAGATGACCGGAGCGTGCTGGCAGCCGCCGACCGCGTTGCAGGTGTCGGTCGTGCACGGGTTGTTGTCGTCGCACGAGACCGTCGAGCCGCCGCCGCAGACGCCGCCCGAGCAGGTCTCGCCGCTGGTGCAGGCGCTGCCGTCGTTGCAGGCGCCGCCGTTGTTCGCGGCGGCGTGCGCGCAGGTGTCGTTGCCGAAGTTCGGGATGCCGGCGGTCACCCAGACCGGCAGGTCGGGCGACGGTCCCGGCATGAGCGAGCCGTTCTGGGCCGGCGCGGCCGAATCGGTCGCCACCGTCCCGGCGTTCTGGTTGAGATCCCAGCGCCCGACGAGACCCGTGCCGGAGGTCAGCTGCCGGTTCATTCCGGCATTGATGTCGGCCGCCGACAGGGCCCGGTTCCAGACGCGCACCTCGTCCATCTGCCCGGCGAAGAACCCGGCCGCCGCGCCCGTCGAGGTCATGGCGGTGCCGAGACCGAAGTGCTGGATGCTGTCGTCGCGCGGGATGACCCCCGGCGTCGCCCCCGGCGACTGCGAGCAGATCGACGCCGTGCAGGGCGCGCAGGCGGTGCCATTGGCGGCGGTCCCCTCGACGCCGTTGACGTACAGGCGCCACGTCCCGTCGTAGGTCACCGCGACGTGCGCCCACGACCCGACCGGAACGTTGATCGTCCCGCAGATCGGCCGGTTCTCCCCGGCCGGCGTGGCGGGCGTGGTGATGGCGTTCTTCTGCTCGTAATCGGCGGCCAGTTTCCCGTTGACGATGCCGAAGAAATAGTTGGCGTCGACGTTCGAACCGTCCGCCTCGCCGCGCCCCTTGGTGATGAGCGGGATGGCCGCCTGGAGTCCGTCGCCGCCGGTGCTGGTGGTGGCTCCGCCGCCGGTCCACTTGATCCAGCCTTCGAGGGTGAAGGTGGTCAGGCCGAGACCCGTCGGACCGGGCACCGATCCCATGGTGACGTAGTCGTTGGTCCCGTCGAACTGCAGCGCCGAGACGTTGCTGATGCCGCAGTAGTCGGCGGTGCAGGTGCTGCCGTCGTCGCACTGCGCGTCGGTCGTGCAGCAGTTCGGGATGCCGGTCCCGGTGCACACGCCCGCCTGGCAGGTGTCGCCGGTGGTGCACGAGTTGCCGTCGTTGCACGACCCGCTCGAAGGCGCGTTGACGCAGGCGTGCGTGCCGAGGTTGCACGAGTCGGCGGTGCAGGTGTTGGCGTCGTTGCAGTCGGAGGCCTGCAGGCAGCATCCGGCCGTCGTGGTGTTGGAGCACAGGGCGGTGCTGAAGGCCGGGTTGCCCGCGACCCAGGTCGGGACGTTGGTGAGCGTGCCGGTCGCGCCGCCGCCGCTGCTGTCTGCCGTCGTCCCGCCGCCGTTCTCGTCGAGACCCCAGCGTCCCACCAGCCCGAACGACTGGGTCAGCCGCTTGTCACGGGTGGTCGCCACTTCCGAGGCCGAGCGGGCGTAGTTCCACACCCGCACCTCGTCGATCTTTCCCTGGAAATCCCCTTCCGGAGCGCCGGTCGAGTTGAGCGCCGAGCCGACGCCGAAGTGCTGGACGCTGTCGGAGCGCGGCGGCTGGCCCGGGCAGATGTTGCAGGCCCCGGTCTGGGCGCAGGAGGAGCAGGTGGTCGAGAGGGTCTCCGGATTGCCGTCCACGTAGAGCTGCCAGCAGGTGCCGTCGTAGGCGGCGGCGACGTGGTGCCAGCTCACCGTGTCGAGCACGGTCGAGCCGCAGATCGGGTGGTTGACCCCGAGCGGCCCGGTGCCGCCGACGCCTTCCTCGAAGTCGGCGACGAGCACACCGCCCTTGAGGCCGAGGAAATAGTTGGCGTCGACGTTGCTGCCGTCCGCCTCGCCGCGCCCGCGTGCCACGATGGGGATGGCGCCGCCGGTCGAGCCGGTGCCGGAGGTCGCGAACCCGCCGGTGCCGGTGTTGGTGACCGTTCCGCCGCCGTCCCACTTGACCCACGCCTCGACCGTGAAGCGCGCCAGCCCGAGGCGGGCGGTCTGCGCTCCCATGCCGACGAACTGCGGCGTGGTGCCTGAGCCATTGAACTGCAGGGCGCTGCCGGCCGTCCCGGCGCTGCAGACGTCCGTCGTGCACGACACGCCGTCGCTGCAGACGCTGGCGCTGGGCGCGAAGACGCACGAGCCGCCGACGCAGGTATCCGAGGTGCAGGGATCGCCGTCGTTGCACACCAGGGGCGCTCCGGAGCAGACGCCGCCGGAGCAGACATCGCCCGTGGTGCAGGCATTGCCGTCGCTGCACGAGGCGGTGTTGTTGACGTGCGTGCAGCCGGTGGACGGATTGCACGCGTCGTTGGTGCAGACGTTGCCGTCGTCGCACGACAGCGGACCACCGGGCGCGCAGACGCCGCTCTGGCAGGAATCGCCGGAGGTGCAGGCGTTGCCGTCGCTGCAGGAGGTGCCGTTGGTGACCGCCAGGTGCTGGCAGCCCTGGACCGGGTCGCAGGAGTCCACGGTGCAGGCGTTGCCGTCGTCGCAGCTGATCGCCGTGTGGCTGCAGCCGGTGGATGGGCTGCAGGCGTCGGTGGTGCAGGCGCTGTTGTCGTCGCAGGAGAGCAGCGCGCCGCCGGCGCAGGCGCCTTCGGAGCAGACGTCATTCGTGGTGCAGGCGTTGCCGTCGCTGCACGGCGCGGCGTTGTTCTGGTGCAGGCAGCCGGCCTCGTCGTCGCACGAGTCGTCGGTGCAGCCGTTCGCGTCGTTGCAGTTGCGCGGGCCGCCGGCGGTGCAGGCGCCGGCGTTGCAGGTGTCGCCCACCGTGCAGGCGTTGCCGTCCTCGCAGGACGGGCCGGTCAGCGGCGGGTACTGGCACAGCCCCTGGCCGAAGAACACCAGGTCGGTCGTGGACCAGGCGGCGCCGTTGAGGACCGCGTTGGCGAGCGACACCGACTCCTGCGTGGTGGCGCCGGTCCCCTCGTTCATCCCCCAGCGGGCCAGCAGGCCCGGCGTCGCCGCGTCCACCTGGGTGTTCATGGTGGATTCGATCTGCGCCTCGGTCCGCGCCACGCTCCACATGCGGAACTCGTCCATGCGGCCGTCGAAGAACAGGCCGAGGGTGCCGTCGCCGAGGCGGGCGGCTCCGAGCGTGGCGCTGTCGGTCGTGCTGATCGGGTTCGTGCCCCACAGGCTGGCAGAGGCCGAGCTGGCGAGATCGCCGTTGACGTAGAGGCGCAGCTCCTGCGCCCCCGGCGTGCGGTCGGCGACCAGCGCGACGTGCGTCCAGGTGTTCACCGGGATGAGGCTGGCGGCGGTGATCGGAGTGTCCACCTGCGACGTCGGGCTCACCTGGTTGGTCTCGACCGAGGCCCGGATGTTGCGGTACGGCGCGCCGGTGCCGCCGAGCTGCAGGACGACTTGCGGGAACGCCTGCTGCCGGCCCCAGCGGAACACGCCGGTCAGGTCATTGTTGCCGCCGTCGGTGGAGATCCAGCCCTCCACCGTGAAGCTGCCGGTGCCGAGATTGGTGATCGAGGCGGCGGTCCCGAGGTCCACCGTGTCGTTGACGCCGTCGAAGGAGAGGGCGGCGGTGTTCGACTCGTCGCACTGGTTGGCGGTGCAGACGTTGCCGTCGTTGCAGTCGGAGTCCTGGCTGCAGCAGACGCCGTTCGGCGTCCCCTCGCAGCTGCCCGCGAGGCAGGCGTCGTCACCGGTGCACAGGTCGCCGTCGTCGCAGGCGGTGCCGTCCAAAACCGGCGTGTGCTGGCAGCCGAGCACGGCGTCGCAGGCGTCGGCGGTGCAGGAATTGCCGTCGTCGCAGTTCAGCGGCGTGTACTGGCACAGCCCGGCGCCGAGGTTCGGCTTGTCGGCGGCGTCGAAGGCCGGCGTTCCGACCAGCGTGCCGTTCTCGGCGGGCGTGGTGGAGTCGGCCGCGGTCGAGCCACTGTCGAAGCCCCAGTGGCCGATGAGGCCCGAGGCGGTCTCGACCACCTGGGACATCGAGGCCTGGATCTGCGCCTGCGTGCGCGACACGTTCCAGACGCGCGCCTCGTCGATTTTCCCGGCGAACTGGCCCTCGGTCACGCCGGTGGAGTTCATCGCCGTGCCCAGCCCGAAGTGCTGGATGCTGTCGTACCGCGGTGTGGTGTTCGGGCAGCGGCCGGAGGGATCGGTGACCAGCACGCCGTCGAGATAGAGATCCCAGCAGCCGCTGCCGGGCGGGGCGTCGTAGGTGGCCGCCACGTGGTGCCAGACGTTGGCGCCGACCACCGCGGTGCCGTGCGCCGGGTAGTTGTTGTTGCCGCCGACGGCGGGATCGATCGACTCGAAGTCGGCCGCCAGGCGGCCGTTGGCGTCGATCCCCAGGAAGTAGTTGCAGTCGAGGTTGCTGCCGTCCGCCTCGCCGCGACCCTTGGCGATCACCGGGACGGCGCTGATGCCGTTGCTGCCGGAGGAGGCCGCGGCGCCCGTGCCCAGGCCGTTCCACTTGATCCAGGCCTCGAGGGTGAAGTCGGCGGTTCCGAGCCCCGGCGCCGCCCCCATGGTGACCGACTGGGTCGTGCCGTTGAGAGCCAGGGAATAGCCGCCGCCGTTGCAGGTCTCGCTCGTGCACACGCTCGAGTCGTTGCAGTCGGCGTTGGTGCTGCACGCCGGGTTGACCTGGTGCTGGCAGTTGCCGCCGACGCAGGTGTCGAGCGTCGTGGCCTGGCCGTCGTCGCAGTTGGCGTTGGCGACGCAGCAGCCCTCCGACTCGGCGAAGACATGGGTGCAGCCGGTCGCCGGGACGCAGGAGTCGGCGGTGCAGGCGTTGCCGTCGTTGCAGTTGACCGGCGCGCCGCCGGTGCAGACGCCGGCGCTGCACACGTCGCCCGCGGTGCAGGCGGAGCCGTCGCTGCAGGCGCCGTTGTGCGGCGTGTAGGAGCACTGCTGGGCGACGCAGGCGTCGTCGGTGCAGACGTTGGTGTCGTCGCAGTCGGCCGCGGTGGCGCAGCATCCGTCGATCGGAGCGTTGACGCACTGGTTCGAGCCGTTGCAGGTGTCGGCGGTGCAGGGATCGCCGTCATTGCACTCCGCGGCGCTGGAGCAGGAGGCGGTGGTGGTGAAGGTCTGCCGCGCCCCGGTGGTCGTCGAGACGCCGTCGGTGACGACGGCGTACCACTCGTAGGGTGTCGCCGCCTGGCGTGCGGGCCAGGTCACGCAGGCGACCGAGCCGCTCGGCACGGCGGTGTCGGTGCCGAGTGCTGTGAACGGCGCCCCGGAGTCCATCGGGTACGCCAGCGTCACTTCGTTCTCGGTGGGGGCGAGGTTGTCGGCGTGGCTGTTGGGCGTCCCGTCGGCCAGCTTGTTGATGTAGCGGCCGAGTGAGGGCGAGTACGTCTCGACGTGAATCGAGTTGGTCTGCGGATGGAACGTCAGGATGCGCAGCCAGCCGTCCCCGCCGTTCGGGCGCGTCTGGTAGTCCGACACCAGCGTGTTGATGGTGTGGCCGTCCGCCGCGAGGTCGGCGCGGCTGTCCGCCTGGTCGAGGTGCCCGCCCATCATCAGGAAGACGTTCCCGAGCGGTTTCACCGCGTTGAGGATGGCCTGCCCCTGCGGCGACAGCGCGAGCGTGCCCGTCCCGCCCGAGGAGGGCGTGCCCATGAAATGGGTCATGACGAGGGCGCGCCGCCCGGCGAAGGGACCGGAGAGGAGCGTCCGCATCCACTTCAGGACGTCCTGGCAGGTGGTCAGCGGAGCCGCCGGCTCGACGCCATTGGCCGGCCAGGAACAGCCGGTGTCGTCCCACTCGAGGTGGAAGGCGATGAAGTCCATGCCGCCGGCGCTGAACAGCTCGTAGTGGTTGTCCATGCTGTCGGCGAAACCCGGCAGCGGGAACTGGCCGCCGAAGTAGCCGCGGCCCGAGAAGCGGCTCTTCGGGAAGGCCTGGTTGAAGAGCGCCGTCGAGGTGTTCTCGTCGCTGGAGATGCGCGCGAAGCCGTTCGGATCCTGGTCGTGGTTGCCGACCGCCACGCCGAACGGGATGCCGTCGAGCAGGCCGGTGGTCACCGGGTTCTCGAGGATGGCGTAGGCGGCGCTGGCGTTGGTCCACTGCGCCTGCACGCCGCCGTTGTCCACGCAGTCGCCGAGGGTGGTGACCATGACGATGTTGCGGGCGATGCGGTTGTCGCGGATCCACTGCGTCTGCGCCTGGAAAGTCGCCGGGAAGGAGGCGGAGTAGTACTGCGTGTCCGGCATGGCGATGACGGTGAAGTCGTCGCCGGCGCCGCCGGTGGCCTCGCGGCCGTGGAAGGTCACGTCGAGCGGCGCGCCTTCCGGATCGGACACGGTGACGCACAGCTGCGGGTTGGTCGTGACCCCGGTCTGGCCGTTCGCGGGGGACGCGCCGGTCGGCGCGGCCGGGGCGGAGTTGAGCACCTCGAGGGTCGGCTTGAGGGAGACGTCGCTGCTGCCGATCGTCTGGTTGTGCGCCTCGATGGCGACGACGTTGGTCCCCGCCTGAAGCGCCGACGACGGGATGGTGACGATGTCGGGCGGCTGCGGGCTGCTGTCGCCGCCCGAGGCTTCGTGCCCGGAAGCCGCGGTCGCGTTGTAGGCCGGCGGCACGCCGGCGGTCCCACCCATGCTGGCGCTGCGGGTCAGCTCGGCGTTGTTGATGTAGGCGACGTAGCCGTCGTCGTAGTCGATCGTCAGCTTCACCCCACCGATGGCGTTGGGGTTGGCGATGGTGAACTCCTTGCGGATGTACACCGAGGTGTAGGCGTTCTGCATGTCCGACAACACGGTCGCGTCGTCGTTGTCGCCATAGCCGAAGCCGCTCGGTCCCGACAGCCACGTCGAGTCATCGAAGCCGACGCTTTTCCAGGCCGCGGGCGGCGCGGCGGTCAGCCCCTTGAAGTAGCGCCAGGTCGCACCCGGGAGAATCGGCAGGCTCACGGCGGGATCGGAGAGGCCCGGCCACGACTCCGGGCGCGGCACGGCGAGAGTCGAGGGCAGGACCAGAAGCGGCCGCGTCGAGGCGCGCGGGAGAGGCGCAGGCGTGCCGGACCGAGCGGGGCCCTGCGGGGCCGCTGCCGGTGTGGCCTGGGACGCGGCACGCGCCAGGATCGTCAAGGGTGTCGCGAGATCGGCGCCCCGGAGGACCTGCCACCCCATCGGCGCGAGCAGTGCGAGTCCCAAAAGGACGAGCAGGAACGACGGCCGCTTCAACCGATCGGCAATGACCTTCGCCATGTCTGTGTCCCTCTCCAGGCGGCCGAAGCCGCCGTGTCACCCTTCCCTGCTCAGTCCCTGCTCAGCGGCGATCCGGGCGTCCCCGCGGCCGCTCCGGCTTGCCCGCCGGAGAGGCGCCGGAGATGTCCACCGGGATCGCCCCTTCGTTCGCCTGCGCTCCCACTTCGAACGGCGCCCGGGCGCCGAGCTGCGTCGTCGCCTCGACGGTCACCGCGACCACGGCGCCCGATCCGGCCAGCGGCGCCGCGCCGTACGCGGCGATGCGCAGCGTGCCGTTCTCGGCGTGCTGCGACACCGCCAGGTCCGATCCGATGTCGACGGGCTCGACCGCGACGATGCGCAGCCGCGACGGATCGAACCTCAGAGAGAGGTCGAGTCCCTCGATCCCGTCGGCGCCCGTCAGCGTGACCAGGACGCGGCGGCGCGCGCCGGGGGCGAGCGTGCCGGTCCAGCCGTCGAGCGTCAGCCGGGCCGGAGCATCGCGGCGCGGCGGTGAAGTGACGCGCTTCACGCCGTACCAGGCCTGGGCGCGCTCCGCGTCGCGGGACGCGGCCGCCGCCTCGAGTCCGGACGGCGCCTGCAGCGGAGCCGCCGGGCTCCAGTTGCCGGAGACGTCGCCGTACAGCACCGCGTAGAAGTCGTCCACCGGCGTGCCGGTGAGCGGCGCGTGCGTGTACGACGGCGCGCCGCACGTCTGGTGCGTCGCGTCGGTGTAGGTGTCGCAGCGCAGGAAGCGCCAGTCCGATCCGGCCGCGGTCGCGACGTCGAAGTGATCGATCGTCTGGATGGCGAACTGGCTGATGCGCGCGGCGTCGAACGAGGTCACCTGGCCGTTGCCGGTGACGTCGGCGGCGATCGCCTGGTTCGGCGACAGGGTGATCTGCAGCACCGAGGCTTGGGCCACGAGCGAGGCGTCGAACGAGGTGATCGCCCCGTTGTGATCGGCGGCGCGCGGCGACCCGAGCTTCGGCGTGGTCGCGACGGTGACGTTGCCGGAGAGCGAACCGAGGACGTACGTCCCGGCGGCGTCGGTTGACGTCTCGGGTGTCGTGTCACCGGTGCGGTCGACGCCGACGGTGCCGACCGGCTTGGCGCTCGGCTCCGCCCCGGCATCGCGGTAGTAGCGCGCCGTGCCCTGCACGCCGCAGGCGCCGCTCGGCGGGTGCTGGCAGACGGCGGCGCTGCACAGGTCGGTCGTGCACGGATCGCCGTCGTCGCACTGCGCGTTGGTCGAGCACTGCCCGGTGACGTCGAGCATGCACGCCGCCCCGGCGACGAAGTCGAGCGGGGTGCTCTGCGCGTCGGCCAGCGCCGTCTCGGGGTAGGCGGCCAGGGCGATCTGGAACTGCGATCCGGCGGCCGCCGAGGGCGACACGGTCAGGGCATAGCTGGACAGGTAGGCCGGCGACGCACCGACCGTCACGCCGCCCGAGGCGATCGACGACGTCGCGCGCAGGTTGGCGCAGTCGGCGGCGGTGAAGCTCTGCGCCTGGCCGGCGAACAGCCAGTCCGGGCGTCCCTGGTTGACGCTCACGCCGCCCGGACACGCGACATCGAGCGTCCCGGTCCCCTGCGTGCGGGTGATGACGATGCGCGTCTGGTAGCCGCGGACCGCCGGGAGCAGCCCGAGGTTCCGGAGCTTCGTCTCGAGGCTGACGCTGCTCCCCGGCGTGGCCGACGGGGCCGAGAGGCTGCACTCCACCTGGGCCCGCGGGCCGGCGAAGGCCTGGTAGCGCACCGCGAGCTGCGGCCGGCTGGCGATGGTGGTCGCCTCGGACGAGTCGAACTGCCACGAGTCGGAGCCGCCCGGCGGCGTCACCAGCACCCAGCCGCGATTGGCGGCGCCTGCCGCCCAGGCGGCCACGCTCGACGTAACGTCGATGACGTGCACCGCCGGGACCGTGCCGTTGTACAGCGACGAGACGTCGGTGGCGGCGAGCGCCTCGACGCCGTCGAGGGACACGCCGGCGGTCAGCGAGTTCCAGGTGTCGGTGTCCGACCAGGTGCGGACCATCCGGTGCAGCTGCGCGCCGTCGGCGCTCGGGTTGGTGATGTTGAGCGTCAGGGACGCCGAGACGATGGTCGCGCCGTCCGGGATCGGGCCACCCTGCGCTGCGAACAGCGAGTCGAAGCGCAGCAGGATCTGGCGCTCGTCGGCCGGGGTCGGCGGGACCGTCGCCGGACCGTCGACGATGAGCGTCGTGACCAGCGCGTTGTTCGTCGTGGGCGATCCGGCGTGCACGTAGGTGTCGACGGTGCCGGTGTAGCCGGCCACGCCGTCGCGGAAGGTGACGTCCACCGGCGCGGCCTGGCAGACGCCGCTCGTGGCGTTGCAGGTCGAGCCGCCGGGGCACGAGTCGGCGTGCTGACAGCCGGAGACGACGTTGCAGGAGTCGGTCGTGCAGGCGACGCCGTCGTTGCACGAGAGCGGCACGCCGCCGCACAGGCCGCCCGAGCAGACATCACCCGTGGTGCAGGCGTTGCCGTCGTTGCAGGCGCTGGTGTTGTTGGTGAAGACGCAGCCGCTGACGGGACTGCACGAATCGGTCGTGCAGGCGTTGCCGTCGTTACAGACCAGCACCGTGCCCGGCTGGCACAGGCCGCCCGAGCAGGACTCGACGCCGTTGCACAGGTTGCCGTCGTCGCACTCGGCGGAGGTCGTGCAGTTGCCGCCGGTGGCGTAGACGATCGACAGCTTCGGCCGGTCGGCGACTGTGGCCGCTTCCGACGAGTCGAACTGCCATGAATCGGCTCCCGCGCCCGGCGTGACCAGCACCCAGCCGTGATTCGTCGCCCCCGCCGACCAGGCGGCGAGGCTGGAGGTGACGTCGATGACGTGCGTCGCCGGCACGGTGCCGTTGTAGAGCGACGACACGTCCGGGGTGGCGACCGCCTCGGTGCCGTCGTGCTGCACCCCGGCCGTCAGGCTGTCCCACGAGGCGGCGTCGCTCCATGGGATGAGCAGGCGGTGGAAGGCCGCGCCATCGGCGCTCGGGTTGGTGATGTGCAGGGTCAGCGAAGCGGAGACGATGGCCGAGCCGTCGGGGATCGGTCCGCCCTCGCTCTCGAACAGGCCGTCGAAGCGCAGCAGGATCTGCCGCTCGTCGGTCGTGGGCGGCGGGCCGTCGACGATGAGCGTCGTCGCGAGACCGTTGTTCGCGGCCGGCGTGCCCGCCTGCACGTAGGTGTCGATTGTCCCGGTGTAGCCGCCGACGCCGTCCTGGAACGTCAGGCTCGACGACGGCACTTCGCAGGCGCCGGTGCCGACGTTGCACTGCAGCCCGCCGGCGCAGTTGCTGACGCTGAGGCAGGCCCCATTGCTGCACAGATCGTTGGTGCAGGTGACCCCGTCGCTGCACAGGTTGGTGTTGTCCACGGTGTGCGTGCACATGCCGACGCTCGTGTTGCAGATGTCGTCGGTGCAGGGGTTGGAGTCGTTGCAGTCGGCGCTCGTGGCGCACCCGGCCGCCTGCGTTGCGGTCAGCGCCGGGTCGAGGACGAAATCGGTGCTCGTCAGGCTGGTGTTGTGCCCGTGGATCGCCAGCACGTTGTTCCCCGCCTGCAGCAGGTTGAGGAACGGCGTCAGGTCGTAGGTCTCGGCCGGGTTGGCCGGGCTGCCGTTGCTGCACTCGTGGTTCGTCGAGCCGAGCGTCAGGTCGTGGGCCGGCGGCACGCCGACGGTCCCGCCCATGCTGGCGCTACGCGCCACCTCGGTGCCGTTGAGGTACGCGACGAAGGCGTCGTCATAGTCCACCGTCAGCGTCAGCGAGGTGATGAGGTTCGGGTTCGGCACGCTGAAGGTGCGGCGCGTGTAAAGGCTCAGGTAGGACCCCATCATGGCGGACAGGGTCGTGCCGCGCTGCGCCGTGCAGTCGGGGCCGTAGCCGAAGCCGCTCGCGCCGGTCGTCCAGGAAGAGGCGTCGAAGTTGAGGGTGTTCCAGGCCGGGTTCGGCTCGGCGGTGCCCGGCAGGTACGACCAGGTGGCGCCGATGTTGATCGGCAGCGCCGGGGCGGCCGGCACGAAGCAGGTGCCGAGGACCAGGTCGCAGGTCTGGCCCGCCGCGCAGGTGCTGGTGCCGCCGTCGCACACGCCGCCGCCGCAAGTTTCACCGGTGAGACACGCCACGCCGGTGGAGCAGGACGCGCCGTCGTTGGCCGCCTGGCGCACGCAGCGCGAGGCGCTGCACACACCGGCGGAGCACGGGCCGTTGAGCGCCGTGCACTGGCTGCTGGACGAGCACGCGATGGTGTTGGCGGCGCCCGGCGTCGCCGGCATCGACACGAAGGCGCCCGTGGAGCCGTCCGGGAACCGGCCGGAAGCGACGTCGGTCGTCTGCGTCGCGAAGGTCAGCGTGTCGATCGGCTGGATCTCGTCCGACTCGCCGGCGAACAGGCCGATGTCCTCGCCGGTGCGGGACAGGTTGAAGTTGGTGTGCAGGGGACCCTGCTGCGGCTGCGAGTCGCACCAGAAGACGAGGTGCCCGCCGGCCGGGATGCTCACACCCTGCGGAATGCGGTACTGCGTCGGGAAGCCGAGCTGGTCGGTCAGGAACATGCCGCCCATGTCCACGGCTTCAGACCCGGGGTTGTAGATCTCGAGGTAGTCGTCGAACTCGCCGTTCGGGTCGGTGACCGTGGTGTTGTTGGAGGCGAGGAACTCGTTGATCACGAGCCCGCGCTCGCGCGCGTAGGCCCACGAGTCCCCGGCGAAGGCGTGCGACGGCGTCTGCGTGTCGTGGATGCCGTCGGCCTGGAGCGTCACGGTGACCGCCCCCGGCGCCGGATCCGGATAGCCGCTGAACATGTAGGGGCCGGGCGTGCCGCTGATCCCGGAGACCGCGGTGGCCGGCTGGCCGTTCACCAGCAGGTCGTCCGGCGAGACGTTCACCACCGGCTTGCTGAAGGTGACGGCGATGGTGTCCAGGAGGCTCGTGCGCGCGTTCCGTTCCGGCTGCGTGGAGACGACCTTGGGCGGAGTCGTGTCGATGACGTAGTGCCAGGTGTCGCCGGCGAAGTGCAGCGTCGCGTTGGCGGCGTCGGCGATGCCGCCGGTGGCGAGCGTCACCTGCACCGTGCCCTGGCCGGGGGTCGCGAAGCCGCCGAACGTGTACTGCGCCGGCGTCAGGACGTTGAGCGTCGTGGCGGGAGAGCCGCCGACCGACAGGTCCGCAGCGTCCACGCCGGTCACGGCCGTCGAGAAGGTGACGGTGATCGAGGCGAGCGAGGAGAGGACGTCGTCCTTGGGCGGCGCCGCCTGGGTGACGCGCGGCGGCAGGTCCCCCTTGACGATCTTGAAGGTGTCGGTGACGGCGCCGTCGTAGCGCAGATTGGCGCCGGTGATCGAGGTCGCGTCGACGTCGAGGATGACCGAGCCGTTCGCCGACTCGGAGTGGAACATGACCGGGTGGTTGAGCGACCCGCCGGTGGTGGACCCGCCGTGCCCGGCCACCACCACGACTTCGCCCTCGTGCGCGTTGCGTCCGGGGCTCTTGAGATACGGGTCGGCCGGGCTGCCGTTGCCGTCGTCCACGATGTGTCCCTGACCCAGGAGGGTCGCGAACGGGGGCGTCGGCGTCGTGTACGTGCCGTCGATGAGATAGGAGCGCTCGTAGTCGTGCGAGTGCCCGCTCAGCACCAGGTCGACGCCGCCCGCCTCGAGGATCGGCATGATGTTCTCGCGCATCTGCAAAAGCTCGATGTCGCTGTCCGAGTTGTGCGTGCCGTGCGAGTAGGGCGGGTGGTGCCAGTAGGCGACGACCCACTGCTGGTTCGTGGCCGCGAGGTCGGCGGTGAGCCACTGCGCCATCGGCCCGTTCGCGGCGCGGCTGACCTGCGTCGAGTTCAGGCAGATGAAGTGGACGTTGGCGTAATCGAAGGAATAGTACGCCTCGGTGCCGGACGGCTCGCCGCCCGCCTCCCCCGCCATCGGCAGGACGAAGGCGGAGTAGTAGGGGCCGGAGGAGGCGCCGGGCGCGCCGGAGATGGTGCTCGTCCCTTCGTGATTGCCGAGCGTCGGCCACGACACGGTGTGCCGCAGGATGTCCTGGTAGACGCCGAAGTGGCGCGTGGTGAACTCGTCGTCCGTGCCGCCGTCGTAGGCGATGTCGCCGACGTGCAGCATGATGTCGGCCGGGTTCGCGGCCGTGAAGGACTGGAAGGCGTTGCGGACCGAAAGCTGGATGGCCGTGCCGGTGCCGGAGTCGCCCAGCACCCAGGCGCGGAACGGCGTGGCGATCCCGGTCGCGGGCGAGGTCTCGAAGTAGTGCTCGGCCGTGCCGCCTCCCTGCACCGCGGTTGTCGAGCCGACGTCGTAGTAGTAGCGCGTGGCCGGCGACAGGCCGTTGATCGTCACGATGTGATCGACGCTGACCGCGGCGCTGGTCGCCTGCTGGTTCAGGATGCCGGCGGTGGTGCCGTAGCGCACGCGACTGTCGCTGGCGGCGTCGGAGCGCCAGACGATCGTCATGCTCGTCGGCGTGCCTTTCTGGAGGTACGGCTGCCGCACGATGCCGGCGCCGACCGAGCCCTGGTTGTAGACGACCGTGAGGATCGGCCGCTCGGTGAGGGTGGCGTAGTCGCTCGAGCGCACGTCGACGCCGCCCGGGCCGGTCGGATAGACGACCCAGCCGCGGTTGACCCCGCCGTTCGCCCACGCCTGCACGCTCGTGCGCACGTCCGCCGACTGCGTCCCGAGGGCCGTGGCGGGGGCGCTGCCGATGGTCGGACCGAACTCCGACCCCTCGTCGCAGGAGGCGCCGCAGAACGTCGAGAAGGTCGAGGCGGCCGTCCACGGGATGAGGATCTCGTGCACCTGGCCGGGATCGCCCGTGTCCCACACGGTGTACTGCAGCGTCGCCGAGTTGATGGTCGCGCCGGGCGGGATCTGCCCGGGGTTGGTGCCGATGATGTTGTCGAAGCGGATGAGGACGTACTCGTCGTTGCCGCTGTTGGCCGGGTTGTCGCCGTCCCAGCCGAGCGTCGTCGAGGCGCCGTTGTTGGTGTTGATGTTGGCGGGATCCTGCTGCACCCAGGTGTCCACCACCCCGGTGTAGCCGGAGGTGCCCTGCCGGAAGGTCGCCGTGTCGGCCAGCGCCGCGGTGGCCAGCAGGAGCAGTGGGAGTGCCGCAACAACGCGTGCCGGTCTCATCGCCGCCCCCTCACGACTTCACTTGGTGAATCGAGGCCGCGCAGGAGATCGCGCGCCTCGTCATAGTCCGGTGTCTTCGCCAGCACCTGCTCGAGCTCGCGCCGTGCGTCGTCCTTCCGGCCCAGCGCCGCAAGAACCCGGGCGCGCGTCACCCGGTGGATGCCGCTGTCGCGCTGCTGAAGCACCTGGTCGATCTCCTGGAGCGCCTGCTCGCGGCCGGCGCGCGCCGCCTCCGGCTGGTGCAGCGTGTCGAGGACCTCGGAGCGGCGGAGCATCCAGCCGGTCTTCACCGCCGCGTGAGCCATGCCCTCGTCGATGGCGGCGAGGGCCGCCTGGCCGTTGCCGCGCCGCAGCTCGACGCGGATGAGCCCCTCGCGCAGCAGCACCGCGCCGCCGAGACGCGCCAGGCCGTCACGGTAGCCGGCCGCGGCGGCGTCGAGCCGGCCCGCTTTCTCCTGCAGCCCGCCGCGCTCGAGGTACAGGTCGAGATCCGGCGCGAGGGCGATGGCCGCGCCGTAATCGGCGATCGCGGCCTTGCCGTTTCCGAGGCGGGCGTTCACGCGGGCCCGCTCGCCGAGCGCGCGGGCATCGCCCGGGGCGCCCTTCAGCTCGGCGTCGAGGGCGCGCAGCGCGTCGCGGTCGCGTCCCGCCGCCGACAGCGTCAGGCCGCGCTCGAGCAGGAGTCCCTGCTCCGCGGGTGACGTGCGGGCGACCAGGTCGAGATCGGCGAGCGCCCGGTCGTACTCGCCGTTGAGCCGGTAGTAGACCGCGCGCTCGAGGTGCAGCCGCGGATCGCCCGGCGTCGTTTCGAGCCGGGCGTTCAGCGCCTCGATGTCGTGGTGCAGCCCCGGGTGGGCGAAGAGCGGCGTCAGCGCGGCACCGGAGAGCAGAAGGACCGAAACCATCGCGGGCGTCCTCATGGCCGTCCCTCCGCCTGCGTCGGTGGCGGTGCGAGCGATCCGGCGCACGGGGTGGCGTCCGGGTACGGGTTGCCGGAGAAGGCGCCGAGCACCGCGTTGACGTCGGCCGAGTCGATGACGCCGTCGGGAACGTTCCCCTGCAGATCCACGGCGTGCGAGGCGCAGTGCGTGAAGATCCCGAGCGTCCCGTCGGTCACGCACAGGATGTCGAAAAGGTTCACGCCATTGACGTTGTCGACGTCGCCCCAGGCCCAGGTCGCGGCGCTCCCCGAGCCGATCGGGGTGCCGGCGACGACCTCGGCGCTGACGCTGTAGGACGTCGACGGCACGATCGGCCGATCGGCGACGAACACC